>JABJBS010000364.1 GCA_018668695.1 Deltaproteobacteria bacterium | reverse complement strand
TCATGGGGTGTAGCAAACTGCTTAATAAAGTTTGCCTGACCCCGGGTTGCAAAATCGTCTCCGCGCGTGATCTGTAAATCGTAGAGCCGTGCAATCAAGCCCATAAAAGCCAAGGCAATCAACCCAGACGCAATAAGCAATCGGCCGCGAAACCATTTCACTGCGTTGCGGCTTTGCACCTCAGAGCCTAGCGCCATGAGAGCCCCGAACGAGAAGCTGGCGCAACCAGACGGTCCAGCCACTCCATGGGCCGATGCATCAATGTTGCGACGAGAAAAGTAGAGACTGCCGTTGGAATTAAGGATGCCGTAGCCCAGCTAGCAAAAGCCGCTTCACCGCGAACCAGAAGCAGTAAACCAAATATCAATGCGTGATAAGCACAAACCATGGCGCCGCACATCAGCCCAAAGAAAACACTGCCACTGCCGTCTACACTTCCTGAACCACGGTAGGCCCAAACCGAGCATAATATCAGACTGACTTCGCAAAGTCCTACCGGCGCAAGCGCTAACCTTCCAGTGAAATAACCCAAGGCCAAAGCACTCAGTGCCATCGGTATAGGCTCGCGTCGCAAGGCCAAAAATACCGCCACAACCAAACCCACCTCGGGTACCACATGATACGGTAAGAGCTTGGGAGCTAGAGCCGTGCTCATGCTGATTCCCAGCCAACCAAATATCAACCAAACCACGTGTTTCATGGAGCTTGTACGGTTTCCGAGGCAGTCTCCTGAGGCTCTTCAACAAGAGCTGAGCCGCTATCCATGACCACCAAGACAGTTTCTAACTTGCCAAAATCAACCGTCGGTTCGAGCTTTACTTCCTGGTACAAGCCAAACTTACTTTTCTTAACTGCAGTCACCTGACCAACGGGAATGCCGCTTGGGAACGTATCGCCCACACCACTGGTGACCAGAATATCGCCTGGCTCAACCATGGCTGTTCTTGCTAACCGCTCTACCTCAATCCCCATAAATCTGTCGCCGCCACCGCCTCGTACTCTAGCCCGCGCTCGCGTACGCTGCACCACAATATCGAGCGAGTTGTTCACATCGACCATGAGAATAATATCCGAGTACTGCGCAGCCACCGCTTTCACCCGGCCCACAACTCCGGCTTCATTGATAACCGCCAGGCCTTCAACCAAACCATCGGAAGAACCTTGATTGATTCGAATCGAGCGAAAAAGTGGACTGGGCGAAATAGCAACAACATCCCCCACCAGATATTTTACCTGCGGCGTTTTACGCTTCATCTCTAAAAGTGAACGGAGGCGTTGATTCTCAAAGCTTTCCTCTGAACGCTCGCTTAGTTCGCGTTGCAATTTGCGATTCTGGATTTTAAGATTTCTGTTTTCTTCGCGCACACCGACTAAATAAAAATAATCAGACCAAACGCTTGTGACACCATCAACAGAACCTTCTATCAAAGACTGAATGGGAGCCGTGAGGTTGATAACGATTCGGTCAAGCCAATTGTGGTCACGTGCTTCTGAACTCTGGGCAGCATAGATGACAAAGGTCACCGCCACGAGAAGTGATACAACCAGGGGGTCGCGGTAGCGACTAAGAAAGCTCGTTCTCTTCTTAATGGACTTTTACCTGAGAAAGAAATTCAACGTTTTCTAGAACTTTACCCGTGCCCATCACCACACAATGAGAAGGATCGCTCGCAATAATCACAGGAAGACCTGTTTCCTCGCGTAGCCGGTGATCAAAGTTTGGTAACAAAGCGCCGCCGCCTGCCAGTACAATGCCTTTATCAACAATGTCTGCGGCAAGCTCTGGAGGCGTGCGTTCAAGGGCAACCTTAATGGTATCGACAATAGCGCTCAGCGGCTCACTTAAGGCTTCGTAAACCTCAACGGAATCGATTTCCACAGTACGAGGTACACCAGCCATCATGTCACGGCCTTTAACCGTTGTGGACTGAATTTCGTGATCTGGATGTGCGGTACCAATCGCCATCTTAATTTCTTCCGCGCTGTTGGTACCAATCAAGAGATTGTAGCGTTTCTTAATATGCTGAACGATGGCTTCATCCATTTTGTCGCCGCCAATACGAACGCTCCGAGAATAAACAATTCCCGCCAATGAAATCACAGCCACCTCAGTGGTTCCGCCACCGATATCGACAATCATGTTCCCCGAGGCTTCAACAACGGGCAGCTCTGCACCAATGGCCGCAGCCATCGGTTCTTCGATCAAATGTACTTCACGAGCACCCGCGCTTTCAGCGCTTTCACAAACCGCACGCTTTTCAACCTCGGTGATTCCATTGGGCACACAAATCACAACCCGTGGCTTAATCATTTTGCGAGTCTGTTGAGCTTTCTTGATAAAATGCCGCAGCATTTCCTCGGTCACCTCAAAGTCAGCAATAACCCCATCTTTGATGGGCCGGATCGCTGTCACCGCAGTTGGGGTACGGCCCAACATTTCTTTTGCTTCGCGCCCAACCGCAATCACATTGCGACCGCCTCGACCGTCATTTTGAACCACAACCACCGAAGGCTCATCACAAACAATCCCTTTGCCATTGGCATAAATAAGAGTGTTCGAAGTACCCAGATCGATGGCCAGGTCGTTACCGAAAAAATTTGCCATCCATCCAAACACGATAATCTTCCAGATAATTGAGATTGTTAACAAAATAGCCGAGCCCAGCAGGCTCGAACCGCTACGCGTGAATTAACACCGCACGACCCCGGCAGCAAGCCGGAATCTGGCTCTAAAGGGGCTCTGGGGCATAAAAAATAAAGCGTAGAGCGCTCAGCGGGTGTTGCAACCTGCCATTTGGAGCGTTAGGTCCAAACCCATGGACGAAAAGCAAGCACTCCAAGACGCGCTCCAAAGGCTTGCGCAATCCCAACCTGGCTCAACGCCCTATACAAATAACCGCCCCGTTCGAATTCCCGGTAAGCTCGACGGCAAAACCGCGGGGGTTTGCTTGAGCACGATTTGTCCCCATGTGCCCACCAAACGATGGGAAGATGCGATAGCTGAGGGTCGGCTTCAACGCAGTACCAAGCCCATCAATCTGACGACGATTATGCTGGCTGGTGAGCGTATCGAGTTCTTCATGCCCGATACGGTAGAACCGCCCATCGCATCCGCCATCGAAGTGCTCTACCTGGACAAACATCTCATCGCCATCAATAAGCCGGCCCCGTTGCCGGTTCACCCATGCGGACGTTTCAACAAACACAGCCTTCAGTGGCTTCTTCAGCAAGTTTGGCCGAACGAGAAACTAAGGCCCGCGCACCGCATCGACGCCGGAACCACCGGACTGCTCCTCATGAGCCGAAGCCGTGAGGCAGCCAGATTTGTGCAGCCTCAATTTGAGAGAAGGACCGTTGAAAAGGCCTACTTAGCAAGGGTTGAAGGCTGCCCGGTACAAAGCCACTTTATATCCAGAGCGCCAATCAAACGTCATGAAAACGGTTCTGCTCGGATGGTGACCGGTGATGGTGACAGCGCTGAAACAAGCTTTGAACTGCTTGAGCATTATCCAGACGGGACGTCGTTGATCTGTGCGAGACCTAAAAGTGGTAGAACCAATCAGATCAGAGTGCATTTAAAAGACGCCGGACTGCCTATTCTTGGAGATGAGACCTACGGCTCTGAAGTCGAAGATGCCGCGATTCAGCCCGCAAACCATGACCGCCTTCACCTGCACAGCTGGCAACTCTGCTTCGAGCATCCGCAGGACGGCTTAAGACGTCAATGGCAATCGCCTCGTCCAACCTGGGCGCAGTAAAACCCAAAAAGTAAATCAAGTATCCGTTTTTATTGAATTAAAGAAGTGAACGGCGCCAGCGACCTAGCGGTCACTGGCGCGTTGCCACATGTGCAGCCCGAGCTAATCGCTCTATTACCCTCCCCAGAGAACAGAGATACTCAAGGGCTGCTGGCGCGATGCTCTTAGCGGCATGTGCACATTTCGTCAACCAAGAACCGCCAAACTCAGCGCGCTCTTCGTTTTGCTTTACTTTTGGAGTTCTTCGCAGCCTCTTCAGCCAGTATGGCTTTAACCGCTCCCCACGAACATATCGGGCAATCCTCCGGGACATGCCCACGGGCTGGGCAGAATTTTCGCCCGAAATAAATGAACTGAAGATGGACTTTGCCCCAATGCTCAGCCAAAAAAACCTTTTTCAGGTCCTTTTCAACAACGTCTACGTTTTTCCCCCGGCTAAGACCCCACCGCCGAGCAAGCCTGAAAATATGGGTATCCACCGGAAAGGCTGGCATTCCAAAGGCCTGGGTCATCACCACAGAGGCTGTCTTGTGGCCAACTCCTGGTAAAGCTTCCATTCCCTCAAGGGTATCCGGAACCACCCCGTCGTATTCTTCTGCCAAAATTTGTGAGAGCTTTAAGATATTTTTGGCCTTGGTCGGTGCCAGGCCACACGAACGAATGGTTTCAAGAATCGCCTCAACTGAAACCTTAGCCATATCTTTGGCATTGTCGGCGAGTTCAAAGAGAGCCGGTGTTACTAAGTTTACTCGCTCGTCCGTGCACTGGGCCGAGAGTAATACCGCCACCAAAAGAGTGTAGGCATCCTTGTGGTCCAACGGAATCGGCGGCTCGGCAAAGTGCTCGTCCAAAATACTACTAATTTTTTCAACTTTTTCTGCTTTTCGCATGCTGGCCTCATTACTAATTGCCGGCTGGTTGAGCAAGCCCCCGATCGACCTCTCAAAGGGAGTATGTCACAATGCGTTATCTACTGGGTTTCATTATCTGGCCAATGTGCTAGGGGCCTGGACTTGAAGATAAACCAAACCGCAATAAGCCACAGGGCATAGCAGTAAAGCGGTTGAACCAGGAGAAGTATCCATGAGCCAAGAAACAGTCGTTCTTGCCTATTCAGGCGGTTTGGACACCAGTTGCATCCTCAAGTGGTTAAAGCTCAAAGACTTTCGCGTAGTGGCATATATTGCCGACGTAGGTCAGGAAGAAGACTTCGAACAGGTTCGCCGCAACGCCGAAATGACCGGCGCTGATGAAGTTGTGATTGTCGATTGTAAGGAAGAATTCGTTACAGACTACATCTTCCCAAGCATTGCGGGTAACGCCGTTTATGAAAACCGCTACCTCCTCGGGACTTCACTCGCTCGGCCCATTATCGCCAAGCGACAAATCGAGATTGCCCGCAAATACAACGCCAGCTACGTAAGCCACGGCGCGACTGGTAAAGGCAACGATCAAGTACGCTTTGAACTCGCCTACGCCGCGCTTGCTCCCGACATCAAAGTCTACGCTCCCTGGAAAGACCAAGAGTTCCTCGAGAAATTTCAAGGACGAGTAGATCTTATCAACTTCGCCAAAGAGCAAGGCATCGATATTCCGGTCACATTAAAGAAGCCTTACAGTACCGATGAAAACCTCATGCACAAAAGCTATGAGTCCGGACAACTCGAAGATCCTATGGCTCCTGCAGACCCTAGCATCTTTACTGTTTGCAAAAATCCACAAGATGCACCCGACGAAACCGAGAACATTGAGATTGAATTCAAGGACGGGGTTCCTATTCGCGTTAAAAGCCAACTCACCGGCCAAGAAGAAACCGAAGCCATGGCGCTTTTCGGAATGCTTAATGACCTAGGTCGTAAACACGGAATCGGTCGTATCGATATCGTTGAAAACCGATTTGTCGGTATTAAGAGTCGCGGTATTTACGAAACACCCGGAGGAACGATTCTCCACAATGCTCACCGAGATATTGAAGGCATCGCCATGGACGCAGAAGTTCTTAGACTTCGCGACATGCTTTCCCCAAAATTCGCTCAAATTATCTACAACGGTTTCTGGTTTAGTCCTGAAATGGACTTCTTAATGGCTGCCATCAAGAAGAGCCTTGAACTCATCGACGGTACCGTTGTCCTAAGCCTTTACAAAGGCAACTGCATGGCCATCGCGCGAAGCAGCTCAAGCTCACTTTACAACCAGGACCTCTCCAGCATGGACATTGCTGGTGGATTTGACCAAACAGACAGTGCCGGCTTTATCCGCATCAACTCGCTGCGACTCCAAGCTCACCGTCTCATTGTGAAAAAATCTGAGTCAAATTAGTCAAGTTGAGCAATTTCACTCAACCATTGCCCACTCCGTCGGCACTGTGTAGTGTATCCTTGTTCTGTTTGGTACATGTGTCCTTACATGTACCTGCAAGGCTCTGGGATAGGCGATGAGTGAAGAAAACCTTGAAATTCTCTACCAAATCCGCAGCGAGCTGCCGGTTCTAAGAGACCTCGAGACCCGCCGTAATCTCGGCAGCCTTACTCCTGAGGAAGAAGCTCGCTGGATCCAACTCTACGCCAGCGTCCTGCGCCTTTTTGGAGCCCGTCACGGAAAACTCCTTGAGCAGCGTAAAGCCATGCGAGTGCCATTGCGCACCAAGGTCAATTTTACCGTCAGTGGCGAACAGTTTTACTGTATGTCCCACGATATCAGCACCCAAGGTATTGCCGTGGAGTTTAACCACCGGATACCCGAAACCGCTGAGGTGGCAATGTTCATTCAAATCAGACCCTACCGATTCTTTGGACTCTTAAGAGGACCACCTCTGGAGACCAAAAGCGTGATTCGGTGGCGTAGCGCGGAAGCCAATCGCATCGGCTTTGAGTTTGTTGACCTACAACCAGGCCACCGAACGCTGATTGAAGATACTGTCTTTAAAGAAATCGAGCAGCGCGTCCAACGCGTGATTAAAGAAGGCAAACTTCTCGCTGCGGCTCAGGGATGATCAAGTTCATACTCATTCTTGGATTGCTCGGTATCCAAGCTGGCTGCGGCTACCAGGTTCTACGAGGAGATACCCTCCTGGGCTACTCCGAGATCAGCATCGCCAACATCGAAGAGCCCTCGGTCATCGGCATCACCACACTGCTCACACGCCACCTTGAGGAACGCCTGCTCGAAAATGGTCTAACCATCGTCTCAAATGACGGCTCATCGCCCCTCATCCTTGAGATTTCTCTCAAAAATCCACGAACCTCGACGACCATCATTTCAAGTATCGATCGCGGTGTACCCACCTACCGTGAATCGCTGACGCTTCAAGCCTCACTTAAGGACACGGCCAGTGGCCAGACCCGTTGGCAGGTACGGCTCAGGGGACAAGACCTTTTTCGCCAAGAAACAAATGAGGCCGGGGACACCGCACTGCTTACCGAGGCCGGTCGCCAACGTTCACTTGATCGTATTGCACGTCGATTCGCCCTTGAGCTTTCCAACCGGATGCTGGTAGCCAGCCTTGCTAAAGACGAGGCAGAGTAAGATGGCAATAAGACGAGACTTTGAACAAGACATTCGAAAACCTGAACGTATGCCGATTTACGTTCTTACGAGCCCAGACACGCTGCTCCTCACTGAAGCCATCGCTAAACTAAGAGCGCTTTCTCTGACTGCTGCTCCCGATTTCAATCGGAATGATTTTCGCGCAGGCGAGTGTAAACCTATTGATGTGATATCCGCCGCGGAGAGCATGCCCATGATGGCGCCACTTCGCTGGGTCCATCTAAGTGATATCCACAAACTCAAAGCTAAAGACCATCCACCCTTTATGGAGTACCTCAAGAACCCATCACCCACCACTGTGATGTGTCTCTCTGGTGAGAAGCTAGACCTAAGAACCAAACTTGGTAAGGCACTTTCAAAGGCTAATTGCGTTTTTCAATTCGCCGTTCCGCAACAAAGAGACATTGGCGGCTGGTTGAATGCTCGCGCCAAAGACCACGGCATTAAAATTGAACGCGATGCCTGTGCTCTGATTGCCGACTTTATTGGCACCGAGCTTGGCATCCTCGACAATGCTCTTCATCAAGTTGCCGCCTATGCCGGTGAAGATGCAGTGGTAAGCTGCGACGATGTTGAGACCTGCTTAATCTCCTCGCGTGTACGCATTGTGTGGGACCTCACCGATGCCATCGGCGACCGCAACCTTTCACTTGCCTCCACCTTGGTTCGTAATCTAATCGACGGCGGGGAAGACGCATTTCCTATTCTCGGCGCCATTTGTTACCGATTGAGGCTCATGTTTAGAACGAGGGAAATGCTCGAGCGCGGTGCCTCACCCCGAGACGTTAAGCAAAATATCAAATTGGGACGGGATGCAGATCGTTTAATTGATGGGGCTAAACGCTATACCGTCAACGAACTCAGTCACGCGTTGCACTGCGCGGCCCAGGCCGACATCCGACTCAAATCAACACCACTAAGCCAAGGAGTTATTCTCGATAGACTCCTGGTAGATATCCACAGCCATGGAGCTCTCCAAGGATGAGAATACTTCTAATATTATCGCTCCTTCTTTTCATGAGTGCTTGCGAAGAGCCCTTGGAAATTCCCCCAGCGACGCCTGCATCTGGGCATATCACCGTGGTCGACCAAATCGGTCCTGCCGGTAATACGGGCTGGTGGCCAACACTGGCACTCGACAGTAAAGAGCAACCTCACTTAGCCTGGTGTGATGTTTGGAATGGCGATCTCAAATATGCGACGCGAGCAAAAGATGGCTCTTGGACCCCCATTACCGTGGCCAGAGAAGGTGCGGTTGGCAAATACACCAGCCTTGCAGTTGGACCGGATGATAAACCTGCCATCTCCTATTACGACCAAACTATGAAATTCCTAAAGTTCTCCTTCGAGGGAGCTGACGGCGTTTGGAATCACGAGAACGTAGCATGGGGCTTAGAGGCAGGCATGGGAAGTGAACTTCGCTTCGACGCAGAAGGAAGACCCAACCTTTTTTATTACCTACCCAGTGGCAAGTTTGTGCATGGCCGCCGAAATAAAGATGGCACTTGGTCCAAAAAAATCATCATGGTCGTAACCGGCGCGTTCTCAATTAAAATCAGCCCGGTTCTTCGTAAAGATGGCTTTTGGATATCTTTCGTAAACTGGAACTTCAAAGACACGGAGCTCATTCTCGCGAAACCTGTCAATGCTGAGGCCCAGACCTACACAACCGAAGTCATTGAAGACCGCGATGGTCCAGGATGGCGTAGCCACCTTTCGTTCAACGCCAAGGGTGAGCCGCAAATTCTTTATTCACAAAACAAGCGCCGACAACTCTGGATTGCAGAACCTGGGCCTGAGGGCTGGAAGCACAGCCAAATCTTACAGGAGACGCTTACGTTCTCTGCGAGCCTAACGGAGCAACAAACCTTTGCTGTAGCCTTCGAGGACATGACCGGCCCAATGAGTGAGGCAGGTGGCACGGTTAAAATCGCCCGAGGCCGCGGTACGGTATGGAAACAAGAAACTGTAGATCATGAAGGCCCCGGCGGAGAGCACCTATCGTTGGTAACCACCAAGTCCGGTAAAGCCATCATTGCTTATTTTTCGCGGACCATCCGCGGATTGAAAGTATTTGATGAAACACGCGCGCCCTAAGCTCAGCGAACAGCTTTTAAAGCCTTAAGCATCTCACTCAATTCCTTTTTTGAGATCGAACGTTGACCAAATCGCCTCGACTCATACACCTCCAAAGCGCCTTCCAGAACAGGTTCTGAATCCTCAAGCCTTTGCATGGCCTCTCGTAAGCTCATCGAAAAATCCACCGGGCTCCCAGATAGCCGAACAATGGCAAGTTCAAGCGCATAACCTAATTTATCCCGTGCAACTCCCCTCTTAAATAGCTTGTCCTGATAGCGCCATAAAAATAGGACACCGAAAGCCAGAAGCGAAAAAGCAACCATCAAACGAAGTGGCCAACCCGAAAGTTTTCGTGAGGTATCTCGTACGGTAATAAAAACTCCCGTAAAGAGATTAAACTGTTCGCGCAATCCAAACTCCACAACATACTCGTCCCAGGCACGACTCATCTTTTCATAAAAACGGGCCACGCCTGAAAGATAGCCAGGGGTCTCTAAGGCAAGAGGTGTAGCGTCTACCGCCCACCAACCCCGGCCGGGCTCAAACCACTCAACCCAAACGTGCGCGTGCTTGCCGGTAAACACCGCGACCTCAGATTCATCATCCCAAAGCCCTCCCTGGTAACCGCCCACCACACGGCTTGGAATACCGGCGCCACGCAGAAGCGCTGCAAATGCAGTTGCAAAATACTCACAATGGCCACGTCTATCCTCGAAAAGAAAAGCTGCCAAAGGATCTGGCTTATCCCGGTTGGGTTGCTCGAGGGTATAAGTGAATCCATTTTGTAAAAATCGGCGAATGGCTTCAACCCTGGCAATCGAAGTTTGCTTACCTTCAACAAGCTCACTCGCAGTTGTCACCAGACGAGAATCAATACGGTCTGGGAGTTTCAGGAAGTAATCGATTCCTGCCGGGTACTCGGTTACATCTGGCTTACCCGATGAAACATATTGCCCTATCCGTTCAAGGCCACCGCGTACCCTATATCGTATCGGCCCAGTGGGCGTTCGGTTTGCGACCAATGTGCTCGAGAGGTCAACGCCCGTTACCTTTAACCTCAAAGATGGGTTCGATTGACCACCATAAATAACCCGCGCTTCCTGCACGGGGCCTAGAGAAGGCAGAATCGGTAACCCAAGAGGATGAGAGAAAACTTCGTAAACAAACTCACCCGAATTTGGCTTTTGTGCGATACCCGCATCTAGCTTTTGGACAGGGAGCTGACCTCGTTTAAACCCAGATGCTAAGAGTTCATCGTAGACCGGCCCCCGAAGGTAAAGGCCTCCCTCAAACTGTGATAAACTAAGGCCGTAGATTCTAGCCACAGCAGTGCCGCTTCCCGTCTCACCACGAGGCCTATCTTGTAAAGAGACGCTCCCCGGAACAGAGCTTGCCCCTCGGGCAAAGAGTCCTAAATTTTTCAGGCCCATTCTTGGAAAGGTTACGAACAAAACTCCAGTTGAGAAAACTATAAAAATCGAAAGAGCTGCCACCACGGCAAGAAATCTTCCGGTTATGATATCTCGGCGATTGAGTGTTACTTCCTCTCGAATACCACCGAGTCGCTTCGACTCCATACCCGCGCCAACGACCAGTTGACGCGTTACCAAAGCCCAAACCATCGCAACCGCATAGCCAAGGCTCACAAGGCCATAGGTCACCTCAGTGTGCAGAACAGAGCCTGAGAACATAAGTAATAAAGTTAAGAGTAAAAGCTGACCATCGTGTTTTAGAGTGGCCGCAGTAATAAGCCGCGCCAAAGTAATCACCATCAGCGCCACACCCGCGGCGAGCACCGCAGCTTCCATTCCCATATTGCGCAGAATCAGACCAGCCCAAAGGAGGCCACCTAAACCCAGCAAGGTACCAAGCCAGCCTGGTAAATACTTCCTCTCGAGCCGCAGGGGCATCATCACTGCCACGACGAGCAAAGCCCCCCATAGCTGCACGGGAAGCGTGCCTCCGAGTAAAACGCTGAGCATTGCCATCACCAAAGACGTGCAGAACCCTGCTTGATACCAGGCCCATAAACTCATGAAGAAGCAGCCTCTACAAAATCAAGGGCGATGAATTCCTGACCGGCTCCTGCCTGCCCTGCATCATCACCCAGAATGAGATGAGCCGTGTCAGCGCGCACGCGATATAACGGTAAATCACCGGTTAGATCCAAAGCAGCACATCCCAACAAAACCTGAGTGATCTGGCGCCTGCCTGTATCCGGCGCGATGAAAAAACCTGGGGCCAAAATTCCAACACTTAAGCCTTGCTCCAACAAACTTTCGGCAACACTGCAAAAAAGAGCAAGATCACGCTCAGTATCGCGGCTCTGTGCTCTGCCAACCGAGAGCTGCAAGATAACTTTATTACCGGCCATCGCTTCATGCTCGCGGACCAAGGGCTTGCCAACTCTTAATGACGTGCGCCAGTGAATACCGCGGGCATCTTCTCCTTCTCTAAAATCTCGAAGAGAGAAAAACTCTTCACCCATTCCAGGTACCCTGGCTGGAGAATAACCCAAGCGGGTATAAACTGAAGTCGCCAAATCAGAGACACTTAGCCGCTCTGGAGCCACCCAGAATGAATCGCTATTATTTTTTGAAAATCGCCGAATTTTTTCGAAAAACCCAAATGGGTACGCCGTTCGCGCTTCGGCGTAATCTACGGCGTAGAAGCCTCGTGTGCTGGGTACAAAGCGGGCGTGTAAATCCATTTTCGAAGAGGCCTCAACACGAAGCCGGAAAGGTCCTGGTACGAGAATCTGCTTTTGGTGATGGCGCAGCCGAATCGTATAGCGTGTGGCAAAAGCCGGTGACTTCGTGGCCTCATTACTAAGCTTTAAAGCAATGGATGAGGATTCGTTCACACGCCCCAATAGAGGCGGCGTCACTTCAAGCTTTAAAATACGTAAAGTGGCCTCACTTAAAACACCAGAAATGACGATGGACGCGAGGACCATTCCCCAGCCAAGAAACAATAAGTTGTTGCCAGTGTTAATAGCAGCGAAGCCCGATGCTAAAGCAATCATCAAAATGACGCGGCCGTCACGCTGAACCTTAAGTTGGCGAGGTGCTCTATCCCAAAAGATCCGCCAACGCTTTCGAACTGCGCTCATTAGCGAGGGACCGCGATTTGTCCCAGCAGCTCATCAATTAATGCCGTGACCGCTTGGCGTCTGCCGGAAGCTGAGCCCGCAAGTACCAAACGATGACCCAAGACTGGAGCGATTAACGTTTTAATATCGTCAGGCAAGACGTAATCACGCCCTTGCAGCCAAGCTCTCGTCCTTGCAATCGCCACCAATGCTATGGCGCTTCGAGGTGAGGCACCCAACAGAATGTCTGCATGACGACGGGTGGCCTCGATGATTTCGAGCGTATAATCAGCAACCTCCGCAGATAAAATCACTGCGTCTGCAAGCTTTTGAACCGCCACCAACTCTTCGGTCTCCAAGCAGGTTGAAAGCTCTTCAAGCCGCGACGCAGGTTCACTCGGGTTAAAAAGCAACTCACGTTCAGCCTCACGCCCGGGGTACCCTAAATGCAGACTCACCATGAATCTGTCGAGCTGACTCTCTGGAAGCGGGTATGCACCGTGATGTTCAACAGGGTTTTGTGTGGCGATGACTGTGAAGAGTTCTTCGAGAGCATGCCGGGTATCATCAAGTGTAACGGCCCTCTCCGCCATCGCTTCAAGCATCGCGGATTGAGTCCTTGGAGACGCGCGGTTGATCTCATCAGCCAACACAATCTGCCGCATAATGGGGCCGGGTCTAAAATGAAGCTGCCCCGTAGTGGGGTCTAAAACCTGCATCCCCAACACATCCCCTGGCAACATATCCGAAGTGAACTGAATCCGGGCGAACGAGTGCCCCAGAACCTTGGCAATCGCGCGGGCCAGAGTTGTTTTTCCCACACCGGGAACGTCTTCAAGTAAAACATGACCTCTGGCGAGGATCGCGGCGAAAACCAGTTCGATGGCTGTGGATTGCCCTCGAACGACGGAACCTACCGACTCCATAGCGCCTTTTATGGATTCACGAAGCTGCGCGGCGTTCTTGCCGGTCGATTTTTTTAACGGAGCTTGATGCTGCATGCCCACCACCTATTTTGACTTGGTCACTTCTATGCTACCCAGGAACCCAACTTGCAGACCACAAAATTTCAAGATCATAAGGCTTAGTGATGTCGAATAGCGGTAAATTGTTTCTAATTGACGGCAGCGCGTACATTTTTCGCGCATACTACGGGATTCGCCCACTCTCCACGAGTGCAGGGGTCCCTACTAACGCCGTTGTCGGCTTCGCGCGCATGGTTGCACGGCTCATCAAAGAGCAGGCTCCAGACTACATCGTGATGGTTTTTGATACCAAAGAGCCAAACTTTCGCCATGAACTCTTCCCTGACTACAAAGCCAACCGAGACGCTCCGCCAGAAGACCTGATTCCTCAGTTCGCCCTGATTCACCAGCTCGTGGATGCCATGGACTTGGTCGATCTCTCGATGCCTGGCTACGAAGCAGACGATATCATCGGTACACTTTCTCGGCGGGCCACCGCTTCTAAGATCGATACCGTCATCGTCTCATCCGATAAAGACTTAATGCAGCTCGTGAATGACTCGGTCACCATGTACGACCCGATGCGCGAAAAAGTTTATGACCGTGAGGCCGTTACTGAAAAGTTTGGGGTCGGCCCCGAATTTGTAGCCGATGCCTTAGCTCTTGCGGGCGATACCAGTGACAACATTCCCGGTGTTCCCAAGGTTGGCCTGAAGACAGCTGCTAAACTCATCAATCGTTTTGGCGATGTGGAAGCGGTTATCGCTGGTGTTGAAACCATCGAAAAACCCAAAGCAGCAGAGCGCTCAGTCACTGAGAATCAAGCAAGTGCTCGACTTTCCAAAGAGCTCACTCTCCTGGATAAGGATGCGCCTGTTGAATGGGAGCTGGAAAGTTACACCTTTCGGACGCCCAACAAAGAGAAGCTTACCGACTTTTTCGATCTCATTGAAGCTCGCGCCCTCTTGCGCGACTTTAAACTCGATGACTCGGCCACCTCTACCAAAGCGGCAACACCCAAAGCAAAGCCAGCTCAAGAGGCTGCGCAAAGCCTGCCTGTCATCAACCGAGATGACTACCGCACAATTCTCGATGAGACGGCTCTAGACGAATTCATCCAGGCCATCGAATCGCAGAAGCTTTTCAGCTTTGACCTTGAGACAACTTCCCTCAACGCTCACCGCGCCGAGATTGTTGGGTTCGCCATGGCCGTCGAAGGTCAATCCGCCGTGTATGTTCCAGTTGCACACCGCTACCTCGGGATGCCCAAGCAGCTCAGTCATGACTTGGTCATCGATAAATTGAAGCCGATTCTTGAAAGCTCATCGGTTGGCAAAGTCGGACAAAACCTGAAGTACGATATGAACGTGCTTGCCCGAATTGGCGTGCGCCTTGAGGGTATTCGCGAAGACAGTATGCTCGCTGCCTATATTCTCAATGCAACACTTTCATCCTACTCCCTTGACGCCCTTGCGCGCGAGGAACTCCAGCACGAAACCATTTCTTATAAATCCCTCACCGGGACGGGTAAGAAACAGATAGGCTTTGATGAAGTAGCCGTTGAAGATGCCAGTCGCTATGCCTCTGAGGATGCCGACATCGCTTATAAACTCTGCGAGATTTTGGCGAAAAGAATGAGCTCTTCCTCCATGGCACATGTCTATCGGGACCTCGAACTTCCATTGGTGCCAGTCCTCGCTAAGATGGAACAAACCGGAATCAAAATCGACGTGCCTCACCTTCAGGCGCTGAGCACAGAGTTTGCTACACGGCTTCGCGAAATTGAGGCCAAGGCACATGCCCTTATTGGTGAAACCATTAACCTTGCATCACCGAAACAACTCTCTCACGTATTTTTTGAAAAGCTCGGTTATCCCGTGATCAAAAAAACGAAAACAGGCTACTCAACAGACCAAGAAGTTTTAGAAACACTCGCCAAGGATTATGAGCTTCCTGGCGTGGTTCTGGAATATCGAATGCTCGCCAAACTAAAATCAACTTATGTTGATGCTCTACCCAAACTTGCCGACAGCGGTTCAGGGCGGGTGCACACAAGCTACAATCAAACCGGGACAGCCACGGGCCGACTCTCTAGCACCGACCCAAATTTACAAAACATTCCGATTCGCAGCGAAGATGGAAAACGTATTCGTAAGGCATTTGTTGCCGACGAAGGCTGGTGTTTGGTCGCAGCCGACTATTCTCAAATTGAGCTGCGTGTCATGGCCCACCTCTGCCAGGATGAAGCCTTCGTTGAAGCCTTTAGACAAGGCGAAGATATTCACAGCCGAACCGCCCGAGAAATCCTCACAGGAGGCGCGGAAGTAGACAGCGAATCCAGAAGACGCGCCAAGGCGATTAACTTTGGTATCCTCTACGGACTGAGCGAATTTGGACTGGCTAAACAACTGGGCATCAGTCGAAGTGAAGCCAAAGATTATATTTCGGCCTACTTTGGTCGCTACCCGAAAATTCGTCATTTTCTGGACCGATGCATCGAGGAAGGCCGTGAAAATGGTTATGTTTCCACGCTCTCCGGCCGCCAGCGTGCCTTACCAGAACTTAAGAGTAAAAATGGTAATATCCGCAAGGGTGCAGAACGCATTGCAATGAACACTCCCATCCAGGGCAGCGCCGCAGACCTTATAAAAATGGCAATGCTCAAGGTCGCAGAACGCCTGGAAAAAGAAAATATGCGCTCACGACTATTACTCCAGGTACATGATGAACTTGTACTTGAATCTCCCCTCGAAGAACGGGATGCTTTGGTAAACTTGGTCCGAGAGGAAATGTCGAGCGTCATGGAACTCAGTGTTCCCCTGGTCGTTGATGTTGGCTTCGGACAATCATGGGCCGAGGCTCACTAATCGGGGAGATTGGATGCAAAACGACAGATTCGAAGCTCAAATTCATGTTCTTGAGCGACAGCTATCTGCCGTGCGAAGAGTGGGTGAACTGCTCGCCAGTAGTATTGGTTTAGACTCCGTTTTTAAAAGCATCATTCCCCAAGTTTCTATTCTCATGGAAGCAGACCGGTCCAGTCTTCTGCTATTCGATTCTTCCGCTCAAGAGCTGTGGTCACAAGTATTGCAAGGAGCCGACACGCTGGTTATCCGCCTCCCACTGGGACAAGGCATTGCCGGGTGGGTTGCTCAAACCGGCGAACGGGTCAACATTCCCGACGCATACGAAGATGAGCGGTTTAATCAAGCCTTCGACCGAGAAAGTGGTTACCGCACTCGCGAAGTGGCCTGCGTTCCGCTGACCAGCCGCAGCGGTAAACTGCTGGGCGTGCTGCAAGTTCTTAACAACAAGAGAGGCGGCTCATTCGATAGCGACGATATGGCGCTGCTGGATACCATTGCTGGGCAAGTTGGGCACGCGGTCGAGAATGCTACATTGGCCCAGCAAATCTTGGATAAAAACGAAGAACTCGCCATTGCACAGTCTAAAGCTGAACGCAGAAGCGCAGAACTCGACCTTCTTTATGAACTCGAACAAGATGCAGCTCAAGCTACCAACCTCGACTCATTGATGAAAAGTGTCCTGCATTGGAGCAGTAAACGTGTGAGCTGCCAATCCGCGATGCTCATTCTGCATGGTTCTCATTTTCAGACATTGTATTATTTACAAAACGATGAGGGTGGGCAGGAACAGGCTCAGAAAAACACACTCCAAATCAAGAATGAAAAGTTCAAAGAGATTGCGCGAGATAAGCCGTATCAGCTTTACTTAAAATCCGAGCTTACTGAAATCGAATTTCTTGAGAAGTACGTACCGGATGAAGTTAAGAATGTCGGTATCGCAGGGCTTACTCACGACTCAACGCCCATCGGCAACCTGGTTGTCATCAACGCCGGTGGTGATGACGATGAAAACAGCGAATCAACCGATAAATTGCTCACGCTGATTGCAAGCCAAGTCTCTCGGTCCATCGCTACCTTAAGAGGCCGTACCGAACGAGCCGAAACTGACCGATTGGCTTCTGTAGGGCGTATGCTTGCCGGAGTGGCCCACGACCTTCGTAATCCAATGACCGCGGTAAGTGGTTACGCTCAGATTCTCGTCAGCGAAGAAGAAGAGGAAGAACGTCTTTTCTTCAGTGAGAATATAGTCCGGAATATCAAAGAGATGACCGCCATGGTCAATGACGTACTCTCCTACTCACGTGGTGACTTCACTCTGAAGACTTCATTGGTGGAACTTGAAAACTTGGCGACTCAAATACGAGAGTTCCTTGAGCCCTTGTGTAGCCAACGTCAGATTAGTCTCACCATCAATTCAAGCCGAGACGTTATTTCCGCCGATATCGCAAAAGTAAAACGTATCCTACTCAACCTTGGGAAGAATGCCGTAGATGCACAAAGGCGTGGTGGATCCGTTGTCATTGACCTTCAAAGCATCGATGGCGCGTTCAATGCTTGCGTAACAGATACAGGGCCAGGCCTGCCCACCGAGGTTAAAGAAAATCTCTTCCAACCCGTCAACAACCGCAAAGATGGCGACGGGACAGGGCTTGGACTCTCTATCGTTAAACGATTCGTTGACGACCACTACGGAGATATTCAAGTCGAAACATCGTCGGACGGTACTGTCTTTAAGATCGACCTTCCGAGAGCGGAAACCGTTGACGCCCCCGGCGGCATCGGGCCATAAGTGTTCAATGGCTCGGAAAAAGAAAAAAAAGAATCAAAAGCAATCAGCGCCTGCTCAAAAACAGGACAGCTTTAACAACCCATTCGGCGCACTGAAGCTGCCAGAGAAAACAAAAGTAAAAGAGAAGCCTGCCAAGAAAGCCGTTGCCGCACCGCTGCCCGACCTTGAATCAGTGGATACATCCTCAGCCCCTCCAGGCATCGATCCCATGGAAGCTGCTTTCTTTCTAAAAAGTATGGGGCAAGTGCGTAAAGTAAAGCACGATAAACCCAAAGTGGCAGGACCCACTCCATTGGAAGTTGCCCAGCTCGAAGATAACCTCGCGATGGCTGAACTTGCATCTTTGATCGGTCAGGACCAGTCCTGGGCCATTGAGGTGGATGAAGACCAGGTTTACACCGCACGTGCGCCCGGGGTTTCAAAGGAAATGACCAAACGCCTCCAAAAAGGTGAAATACCGCCCAATAAGAGCATCGATTTACATGGCATGACTCGCCAAGAGGCCCACCAACACGTTCGGCGTACACTCCTTGCGGTAAGACGCGATGGGCATCGTTGCCTTAAAGTTGTAACTGGTCGAGGACATAATACTCCTGACGGACATGGCGTGCTCAAAGAAGCATTGCCTACCTGGCTCACCACCGCGCCATTGAATGCACACGTTCTAGCTCTGGTCACTGCCCCAGGCAGACTTGGTGGCCAAGGTGCCTACCTGATTCTATTGCGTCGACCCGCCCAAACATGAACCTAGTCACCACGGTAGAGACTATTCTCTGGGCCAGCTTAGGGCTCTTCGTCCTGGATACCGTCATGGGCTTTCCAGTAACGCTTCGCCTTTATCGATGTATGGCCTGGCTATTTATAAATCTTGAATTACTTGCTCTGAAAATCATTCATGCCATCGTCCAACCTGAGTTCGTTTTACAAGGGGACTGCATGCGCTGCGGTGCCTGCTGTGAACATATCGTCGGAGATCCTCCCAAGTTCATCAAACAAACCCGGTTGCTCTCGATTTACTTGGCCTACCACCGATTTGCTCACCGATTTACCCCGACCCACCGCGGGCCCAACGATGAAGTTATTTTTACCTGCGGACACCTTCAAGACGATGGCCGTTGCGGCATCTATCGGTTTCGGCCCTTGATCTGTCGAAACTACCCCGTCGTCCCATATTACAGCGTTCCCGGACTTCTCCCTGACTGCACCTATACTGTAGCGCCAAGAATCGTGGCCAACATGCAGAAGAGAAAAAGTCTTCCTATTCTCAATGCAAACGTGATGGTTCATCACCCCACGCGTATGGAGCCCGGACCGAGTGCGCACGACGATTTTCATTTGGTTGACCCCATGGGTGGGACATCGGTCGAGCCAAAATCTTGCGATGTCGATCCAGATGGCTACAACAATAATCATGCGTCGCCTTCTTCCACTGATACTCTTAAGCCTCCTGAGCCAGGGCTGTAACACGCCTTTTATGCCGCCCTTGCTTCACCGGGTGATACCCAAAGATGCGCCCTTGCGAGTAACCGGCTCGAACGTGTCCCGAGAAGCGCAGCGTTCTATCGCCGTCAAAGCAGCTCAAACGCTTTTGACTCGGAAACCTCAAGCCCGTGGCCTTATCTTCGAACCCGATCCTGTAGGCTTTGTAAGGGCAGCTTGGTGGGAAGCGGGACTCGACTTAATCAACCCACACAGCTTTGAGGACGAAGAAATGCATGGAATGGCGATGCTCTACCAATCCGCGTTGTCTCGAGGATCACTTTTCAAGCAAGCCCCCAAACCGGGCGATTTGGTCTTCCTGGGCCCGGAACCGAGTGAGTCGAACCCATTTCCTACTCAGGTAGCATTGGTGGAGTCGGTCGACTCAGATGGAACTGTTCACGCTCTCGGTCGCTTCTCAGGGGGGCCGCGAAGAATCACCTTCGATACGGTTCGTCACAAAGAGCGAACACGTCCCGGCGGAAAAGTTCTTAACGACCTTCTGGATAATCAAAAAACGACGGGCAGTTTGTTTTGGAGCTATGGGATTCCCTACTGAAAAAGTTTCCAGCGGGGCGCCAATTCTGGGCGTTATCTTCAATCAGTGTTTAAAACTGAGTCCTAATTTTGAAATCGCGATGGGAAGTCTTCCGCGAAGGTCTTCGTTGGATGAAGCTCTTTGGCCCGACCAATCAGAACAATTTCAGCTTCAACGATGTTCGGATCTGGGACACAGCAATCAACTGGGCAAACCGCCGCACATTGCTCTTCTTCAAAGTGACCGACGCACTCTGTACACTTCTGAGGATTAATAACATAAGTGTCATCACCCTCGGTAATAGCCTCATTCGGGCATTCCGGCTCGCAAGCGCCACAATTGATACATTCTTCCGTAATTATAGTTGCCATTGTGTAATCCCTTTCAATGCCAGAATAAACTAGAGCATGCGTTTTTAGTACCTGCAAGTAAGCAGATGTTATTGTTCAAACGATGTCAGCGCACGTCTGACATCCGTGTATAGGTTATCTGAAGCAGGTACAAAACCATTAATATTCGTTGGTCCACGTAAAACTTGCCGGCCCAGTTCGTCTTGAGTATTGAGACCTAATATTGCCTCACGTGCCTTGGCCACCAAACTTGGCTCCAATCGGGCATTAGCGACCACTGCATCATAGGGAATTCGGCCCATCTTAGCGATAATGGACAATTTCTCATTACCGGGGGCCTGATCTTTCATGATGTTGAAAGCTGACGAGGATGTCGCACCAGCGTCCACCTTACCCGCCAAGACCCACTCGATCAGTTTCTCATGGTCCCCTGCATAGAGAATCTCTGAGAAAAACTTGTCGGGTACAATCTTCAAGCTCCTCATTTCGGCCATCGGGTAGAGATAACCGCTGGTCGAGAGCTTATCTACAAACCCAAAGCGTTTGCCCTTAAGATCAATAAGGCTCTCGATTCCGATATCATTACGACTAACAATATATGCCGAATAGGTCGTGGCTCCATTGGCGACTTGACTGGCCAATAAGTGTAGGTCGGGTTCGGCCTTCTTCGCCCGAACATAACTCAAGGGAGACAATACTCCCAAATGAACCTCTTGTGTACCAATCAGCTCGATCATCTTTTCATACGACGCCACGCTGCGCAGTTCACACGGTCGCCCCAACTTCTCGGCTAAATAATCGACAAGTGGTTGGAATTCATCTTTTAAGAACCCCTCACCCAGATAAGGAGTCGAAGCGAAAATGATTTTATCTGGATTGAGAAAATCTGTTCGGGCGGGTTGAGCAGGCTCTACAACTGGCGGTGAAGCCGGTTTCTCCTCAGGCTGCGATACACAGCCCAAACAAAACAGCCCTGTCATTAAACCAATATATGAAGGCCACCTATTAAGCTGCATGCCCCGGTTATACGCATCCATGGGTAGGGAACCAACCAGATGAACTAATTATTTCAACATTGCTGTACTTTAAGTCACTAGGAGCGCGTCTGCGCTAAATCACTCCAAGTTGAAACACAGTTGCGACCCTTTTCCTTGGATAAATAGAGGGCCCTATCAGCGCACTCGATAAGCTCGTGCTCGGTTTGAGCATGGGACGGGAAAAATGAAACCCCAAAGCTCGCCGTAACCTGACCACCTGGCTGATTTTTACCCGCTGGAAAAGAAGCATCGTTAATCGCCAATCGAAGCTTTTCGGCAGCGCGCAAGCCTTCATCAGGCGACGTATCGAGGAGCATGATGATAAACTCTTCCCCGCCATAACGACCAATCAAGTCCGTTTGCCGCAGCGTTTGCTGCAGGAGCTGAGAGAAAACTTTAAGCAACGAATCCCCCATCGGGTGCCCATTGGAATCGTTATAGTGCTTAAAATGGTCCAAATCTAACATGATCAAAGTGAAGCGATGCACGGTTCTGCGGCCTCTTGCTACTTCAAGTTCAAGCTGGCTCATGAAATGGCGACGGTTGCATAAACCTGTGAGTTCATCGGTGCGAGCCAACGATTCGAGCGCAGTATTCGCTTGTCGAAGCATGAGATTGGACTCGGCAAGCTCCTGAGTACGCTCTTCAACCAAAGTCTCCAGACCGTGGGTATAATTCTGGATCTCATCGGCCATATGGTTGAGCTGACGGCCAAGCTCACCAAGCTCATCCCAGCGCTCATTGTGGTTCACCCGGGCGTCGTGGTCTCCAAGCCCAAAGCGCTCTGCCATATTGCGCATCCGCACCACCGGCGTGACGACCAGCTTCGACAAAACCCAAAAACCAACCAACCCCGCCAAAAGCGCGATAACACTGGCCGCTAAAGTAAACCGCACTTTCCTCTGAGCAAGTTCCTGTTCCAATCGATCCAGGCGAAAGCCGGCCACCAGTGTCCCCCAACGCAAGCCGCTGACAACCGGCACCGCCACCTCAATCGCCTCCTGATTATCCAGGACCGTCGTTCTAAAACTTGCTCCCGTTGTTGAAGCTGCCTTTTTCATAAATTCGTCGTCTAGAACCTTCTGGAAAAACCCAGCTCGCGTATCAGAAAGAACCCTGCGCTGTGGATCGAGAATCGTGAGATAAACGATATCCATCTCGCGACCGCTTTCGACAAACCCTGCGAGATAATCGTCGAGCCGAGAACTGTCATGATTGGCCATCGCAATGCTGCATGGGATCGCCAAAGATCTCAAAAGAGCGATGCCACGCTGAACCATTTGGGAGCGATAAATCTCTCTTTCGGCCTCAAATCGAAAAAAACCGCCGACCAAAAGAGTCGTAAGAATAAAACCGGTGATGGCTAAACCTATTTTACCGCGAAGCTTCAAGGAAATTCCCTTATAAAAAACAGGATCTTAGCGAATACATAGATGCTACTGCTCCATCATAACCAATTCTAGCCCCCGTAGGGAGCTTTCACAGATCATCTTTGTATCAAGCCGTGCGCCAGTACGTTGACAGAAATATCTAGGGCTGGTAATCCACGCTTCCTCGTGCGGCGGTGGCGGAATTGGTAGACGCACCAGCTTGAGGGGCTGGCGGTAGCAATACCGTGGAGGTTCGAGTCCTCTCCGCCGCACCACTTCAGACTTCTAAGGTCATTTCACAAAGCCTCCAAGCTTAACGAAAAGACCCAGCCCGCGCTTGGCTTTAACTCAAGCGCTAAACGGCGGACGCTATGGAAATCTTTCTTACAGTCATTCATATTTTTGTATCCATTGTTCTCATTCTCTCTATTCTTCTGCAGTCTGGTAAAGGCGGCGGTATGGGAGCAGCCCTAGGCGGAGCAAGTGCTCAGGTCTTTGGTGGACGTGGTGCAGGAACATTCTTGAGCAAGTTTACAACGTTTGCAGCGATTGTTTTCATGTGTACGTCTTTGACGTTATCCATGATGGGCTCTGATAACCGATCAGTCGTCAAAGATGCCCTTCAGAAAGAAGCACCTGCAGCAGCAGCTCCGGCAGCTGAAGCAGCGCCAGCAGATGCAGCTCCAACTGAGGCAGCACCAGCTGAGGCAGATACAGCGGCAGCAGCTCCGGCAGCTGAAGCAGTTCCAGTAGATGCAGCACCGGCTAAACCAGCGGAAGCGCCTGCCGAATAAACGAAGTAGCTTAGGTTACAACTCGAAGAATTAAAGGCTTCCTGTAGAAATACAGGAAGCTTTTTTTTTGCGCTTTATTTAAGACCGAGCCTTAACGATTCCAGCAAATGACTCAGCCTGAAGACTGGCTCCTCCAACGAGAACACCATCAATATCTTCTTGAGACATTAGCTCTTTAGCATTGCCCGGCTTAACGCTCCCGCCATAGAGCAGGCGCATACCGGTTGCTAAATCCTGACCCACGTAGCGAAGTCTTTCACGAATTCCTGCGTGAACATCCTGTGCCTCTTGAGGAGTTGCCACCTTGCCTGTGCCGATAGCCCAAACAGGCTCATAAGCAATAATCATATTTTCAAGCGTTGTGAGTTCGAATCCCTCGATCGCGGCATCAAGCTGCTCTCCGACAACCTGTAGCGTACGTCCAGCTTCACGCTCTTCCAACGTTTCACCAATACACAGAATCGGCGTTAAGCCTGCGTCGAAAGCTGCCTGCATTCTTTTTCGAGAAGTCTCTAAAGTCTCACCGAAAATTTGTCGGCGCTCCGAGTGTCCAATCAATGCGTACTTGCATCCTGCTTCTTGAACCATCTCTGCACTGATGGCTCCGGTAAACGCACCGGACTTCTCAAAATATACCTCTTGGGCACAAACCGAGACATTGGATTCAGACAGCTTTTGAGCAACTGGCCAGATGGCCGTGTACGTGGGAGCGATAATAATATCGCAGTCCCGAAATTGAGCGACAAGTCTACGAAGTTCAGCCGCGGTTTCAGTTGCCTCGGCAACCGTTTTATTCATTTTCCAGTTACCGGCAATCACATAGCGACGCATAGGTATGCTCCCATCAACCAAGTTTAAGAATTGGTTGAGAGTACATCAAGACCGGGTAATGTTCCATTCTCAAGAAACTCTAAACTGGCACCGCCACCGGTAGAGATATGACTCATTTTGTCGGCTTTGCCGCTCTTTTCAACGGCAGCAACGGAATCACCCCCGCCAACAACCGTGTAACCCGCGCATTTTGCAGCGGCGTCAGCGATGGCCATTGTGCCCTTTGCGTAAGCATCCCACTCGAAAACGCCCATTGGACCATTCCAAAAGAGAGAGCCTGCGTTGCGAACTTTCTCCGCGTAACGCTCTCGTGTCATCGGGCCGATATCCAACCCCATCAAGTCATCGGCGATGTGGTCATCGGCCAAAATACGCGGCTTTGCAGCTTCAGAAAAATCTGATGCAGCAATATGATCAACCGGTAAGAGAACTTCAACACCATGGTGACGAGCACGCTCCATCACTTCGGTAGCTACCCGTATCTTATCTTCTTCAACTCGCGAAGCACCTACTTTGATGTCGCGCGCTTTCAAGAACGTGTAAGCCATCGCACCACCGATGCATAAAACATCGGCTTTCTTCAGCAGTGCATTGAGAACGCCAAGCTTGTCGCTGACCTTCGCGCCGCCTACAACCGCCACAAATGGTTTTGCAGCACCGTTGACCAGCTTGGAGAGTGCGCTCACTTCTTTTTCTAGAAGTAGACCTGCAGCTGCTTTTTCAACATGGCGTGCCATGCCCACAATCGACGCATGTGAACGGTGCGAGGCACCAAACGCATCATTGATATAAATATCAAAGGGTCGCGCTAAATCGCGAGCAAAGTTTGCATCGTTCTTGGTCTCACCTGGGTTGAAGCGCAGGTTCTCTAAAAGCAACACACCTTTGGCGCGCTTCTCTTTAAGTAACCCCTGCACTCCTTCACCCGTGCAATCATCGGCTAAAATGACATCCACACCTAAGAGTTCACTCAAACGAGAACCTACAGGTAAGAGGCTAAAATCCGGGTTCGGCTTACCCTTAGGACGGCCAAAATGGGATGCCAACGCCAGCTGTGCCCCTTGCTCAAGCGCATGCTCGATGCTCGGGAGTGCTGCTCGTAAACGAGCATCGCTGGTGACGACCCCATCCCTAACCGGCGCATTTAGGTCCAGACGCATAAAAACCGTGCGTCCACCCAAATCCAGATCTGTCATTTTTTGAAGTTGCATTATCCGAACTCAATTCCCTGCGCCAACGGCAGCTCTGTGGAGTAATTAATGGTTTGGGTTTGTCGGCGCATATAGGCTTTCCAAGAATCAGAGCCCGACTCACGCCCGCCCCCTGTTTCTTTTTCGCCACCAAATGCTCCGCCAATTTCAGCGCCACTGGTACCAACGTTCACATTTGCAATCCCGCAGTCAGATCCCATTGCTGAAACAAAGGTTTCAGCATTTCGCATAGACTCGGTGAAAATAGCGCTTGAAAGACCTTGCTCAACACCGTTTTGAATGTCGATCGCATCTTGAAGCGTATCAAATGTCATCACGTAAAGAATCGGAGCAAAGGTCTCATTCTTCACAACGTCCATACCTGGGTGCGCTTTAACAACCGCCGGGGTTACATAGCAGCCACCAGGGTACGCTTCACCTTCAAGCTTCTCGCCGCCGAGTAAAATCTCACCGCCCTGCTCCGTAGCATGCTTGAGTGAGGTCATCATTTGGTCCACAGCATCTGTATCGATAAGGGGTCCCATCATCGTGTTTGAGTCCAGTGGGCTACCAATACGAACTTGCTTATATGCCTTGAGCAAACGCTCCATGAAGCTATCAGCAATATCTTTTTGTAAAAGCAGACGGCGGGTCGTCGTACAACGCTGACCTGCGGTTCCCACGGCGCCAAATAGAACACCACCCAAAGCTAGGTCCATATTCGCATCGTCCATAACAACCAATGCATTGTTGCCGCCCAGCTCCAGAATAGACTTTCCAAAACGCTCTGCAACCACGGCGCCCACGCGTCGTCCCATTCGGGTAGAACCGGTTGCTGAAATCAGTGGAAGACGCTTGTCCTGAATCATACGCTCACCGACCGGATCGGCCGTTGCAACTGTAAGTCCCATGACACCTTCGAAACCGTTGTCGCCGAGAACCTGCTCTGCAATCTTCTGGCAAGCAATTGCGCAAAGCGGAGTCTTCTCAGATGGTTTCCATACCATCGTATCTCCGCAAACCGCTGCGAGGTATGCATTCCAAGCCCAGACTGCTACCGGGAAGTTGAAGGCGCTGATGATGCCCATGGAACCAAGTGGATGCCACTGCTCAACGAGTCGGTGCAAAGGACGCTCGCTCTTGATGTCGAGTCCGTAAAGCTGACGAGACAAGCCCACGGCATAATCGGCGATATCGATCATTTCTTGAACTTCGCCTTCACCTTCAGCGACAATCTTGCTCGACTCAAGCGCTACCAATTTACCGAGAGCTGCTTTCTTGTCGCGTAGGAGCATTCCCATTTGGCGAATAACTTCGCCACGCTTTGGAGCAGGCACCATACGCCAGCTTTCGAATGCCTTCGTCGTTTTACCAACGACTTGGTCGTAGTCTTCTACAGTCGCCATTTGAACCTTAGCGATCAGGCTGCCATCAACCGGTGTACGGCTTTCAATGATTGCTCCATTTGCGCTAACCAAATCGCCACAAATGACACCGCTGTTGTTTTCTTCGATTCCAAGTTCAGTCAAAAAATCCCGCATGATTTTATCTCCATCCGCGTTCAAATAGGTGGTGCTACTTCCATCCTCAAATCGGTGCGTTCATGCACTTACAAACTCTTAAGGTCAAGCATGTGTGGACGGGAAAAAAGGACGCTATGCGTCAAGGAGCAGCCTCAATGGATGGGCCGATCTAAACGATGAATTGCTTTAGAGTGGATATCGCACTGAGTCAGTGCATCAAGTTACATACCTGCGGCGCGCTGCTGAACTTCTTCGGTCACTTCATCTTCAGCTCGCAGACGAATACGTGACTTTCTTTTCGGGAAACGGGCGCCGGTCTGTTCGTAGAATTTTCGAACTTCGTCCATATCGACTTTAACATCGCCGGTAAGATCGATGACTCCGCCGATACCACCTTCTTTGCGCGTGTAATCAAGAAAACCAAAGACCAAAGGAACATCTGCTCCAACCGCAACATGGTAAAAACCGCTTTTCCAATAGTCCCGGTAACCGCGTGTTCCCGCTGGTGGAATCGCAAGGTGCATATGCTCGGAGTTGGCATACTCAGCTTTGAGCTGGTCAACCAAGTTGTGGCTGCTGCTGCGGTCAACCGGCACGCCACCCAGAGCTCTCATAAAACCACCAAACGGCTTCTTGAATATCGTATCTTTACCAAGCCACTGAAGATGAAGGTCGAAGTGCCACGCACAAAGAACGAGTAAAACGAAATCCCAGTTACTTGTGTGGGGAGCTGCAATGAACACGGTTTTTGGAGCCGTCGGCGCTTCGCCCTTAAAGGACCAACCGGCCGCCCCGAATACCAAATGGGCAACGCCCTTTTTCATCAAACCTAACATCAGCTGACCTTACGTAATATTGCGTACCACCGTTACCAATGGTCACTCTAACTCGAGTGCAAGTGCCCAAAATGATTGAACAGCTCCTCTCATAGTATCTCGGCGGTGGGTACCCTGAGGTCAAGTCAGCAATATCACGGTTTTGTCAAAGTAGACGCCGAGGGCTCCAATGATCCCCAAACGCGTACTTCCTCCCTCGAATCAAGCAAACTTGCTGCACCGCGTCACCACTGCAACTTAACACGAGAGAAAATCTACTCGCCCTGGCCGAAGACCGCGCAAAAGATTATGTTGCGCAAAGCTTTCGGAGAAACCCATGAAGAACCTGCTCTCGATTCTTGTCATCGCCCATTTATGCCTGAGCGGGTGTCTCTCAGCCGGCAACGATACCGACCAAGTTAAAGCGCCCGGTGACACATCGGAATCGACTCCCCAAGAGGATTCGGGAGATGAACCGAGCGACCTTCAACCCGTCGATCCAGCGGTTGATTTAGAAGACGAGGAAAGTGTTCCCGCCGAGCCCATCGACTTTACAAAAATAGGTGTACCATGCGAGCCGGGCCCAACATGCCCAGGGGCCACGGTACCCGAATGGAGCCTTTTGGATTTTCAACCGATGAGTCCTGAGTTTGGTAATTTTTACGGTTTAGAAATGTTTTCCGGAACCGTCACCCTGGTAAGCCTTCATGCAGCCTGGTGCGCATACTGCCGAAACCAAGCCCTGCATATGAATACCATGTGGAAAGAGCTCCAGGCCGCGGGTTTCGAAGTTCAATTTGTAACGGTGAACAAAGACAACGCAGCCGACCAAGAATATCGAAATTGGATGCTCTTCGAACACGATGATGAAGGAAACCAAATTTTCGATGAACTTGGTAACGCTATTTTTCGCTGCACTTATCCATTGTTTCAAGACACCCCAGAGGATGCGGTTTGGGCAATGCATGGTGGTAATAAAGACGATTTTTATATCTACGATGAAGACGGCGCTTTAGCACTCTACTTACCTGCGGGCGGCGATATCAGCACTCGGCTCTCCACCACGAATGGTTACAGCAATCTTAAAAGCGCCCTGCTCTGGGTTCTTACCGGAGTGAATCCTGCAGACGAGGCCGGCGAGTAAAGAGCCACGACTAGTTCAATAACGAAACAGTCTTTGCAAAAATCGAGAGCTGCGCCTCTCCATCCAGACTCTCCAAAACGATTAATTCTAACCGCAGACGACGGTAGTCACCTTCCTCCATATCAAAAGAGATAACCGTGGGTTCCATCACGTTTTGGATTGGAATCTCGTCGCCATCGGGACCGGTACCCATAAGCTGACGGGGTCTTAAAAAGATCCTGTCGTATTGCCCAGCGGGTAAACTTGCCCGGGCTATCATCAAAGGCTCATTTTGTACCATCACTGCATCAAAGGACTCCACCACAAGGCCGAGACCAATCCATTCTGGCGTAACTTGATGGTCAGCCGTGACTTCGTAACCGGCTGGCTGAACCTGGATATCTTCGATTTCAAATTGCAATGCAGCCAAGCGCCCGGCGTCTCTTAGGTCACACGAAATCTCAACTTCCAGACCCGGCTCCGGGGATGCACAGCTGCACAAGGACAATAAAGAGCTGATGACAATGAGGCGTAAACGGATGAAACTCATCAGTCCTCAGACGAGTCGTCGCTTGGGTCGTCGGCTGGCCCAGGAGTCTCTTCTTCCAGGATACCATCAGGGTTATCCGTCGTTGGGTAACCGCGGTTACGCCATTCTATGTAGCCTTCGTCGAGTACTTTAACTTTGCTAAAACCGTTTTCTTCAAGCACATCTGCAGCATATTGAGATTCATTGTGGGGACAAGCGCAGTAGGTAATGTACCAGACATCTTTCGGGAGAGCATCGACGCATTTTTCAACATCATAATAAGGCAGCGAAATCGAGTTCTTGATGCTGTGCAGATTGTGATCCAATGGAGGACGCGCATCGATGATGATAAATTTATCGCCCGATGCGTATGCCGGGTAAATCACATCGATTCCCAAGAGCTGACCGCCGGTGTGGAAAGAACTTGGTTCGTCTCCATCACCCACATAAACCACCTCGGGGCAATCGGCCGATGCTTCCGAGGTTTCTTCACCACAACCCACAAGGCTTAGAACTGAAATGGCGACCGCATAACTTAAAAACTGCTTCATTATTATTCTCCAGTTGTCTCAGCAAAGGACCGAATAGCAAGTACTAGATCTGCAATCTCTTTGGCACTCAATGAGCCGTCATAGGCGCCCATCGCTGTGCCTCGGCGCCCTCGTGCGATAGCATACCGTAAGAAGTCATCGCTTACACTGCTGAGAAAAGTTCGATTATTCAAACTCAGTGCCACATCACCCTCGCCCGTTGCGCCATGACAAAATGCGCACTGACTTGCATAAAGCTCTAAACCAGGCGCAAGTTCTGCTCCGTCATCGCTTGCCGTCCAGTCCGCGTCGATCTCGATATCCACTTCTTGGTACGAACGCAGAAAAGCTATGAGGTCTGAAACGCCTTCAGCATCTAGGGGTCCTAGCCAATCAACGCCGTAGGCTCCCATCTTCGTTTCGGGACGACCCTGCTCAATGGCTACTTTCAAGAACTCATCCGAGGCTGTGGCGATAAAGTCTTGATTGGTCAAAGCATTGGCTTTGGGTGAAACATAACCTTCCCCTTCGTCTCCATGACACAGGGCACACAAGTTCTCGTAATGCTCTCGGCCTCGGGTTACTTCGGCTGGTTCACAGGCGCATATCCAAAGCGCCAAAAACACTGTGGTCCAAACGGTTTTCATCAAGAGCCCTTCGTTAAACACCGCACGCGTTGGGAAGTGTATCTAGGACACTTATTTCCAAACAATCCCATCGTTAGGCAACACCTAGAGCTGCGATTGTTCATAAATAATGAAATCATTTCATTCCCATTGAGTTTCAGACGCCCAGCGTCGCTATTGTATTGCGAGTTACTCCTACTTGAATCATAGGAGAACTGGCAAACTTGAAAATCGATCAAACTAGGCGCCCCATGCTTCATATTGTTTTATTCCAACCCGACATTCCTCAAAACACCGGCAATATTGGTAGGTTATGTGCATTTACCGATACGCGGCTGCATCTCATTCACCCTTTAGGTTTTGAGATCACCGAAAAGCGATTACGCCGTGCAGGAATGGATTATTGGCAGCATCTCGATGTGCATGAACATGAGAGTTGGGAAGCGTTTAAAGCAAGTGATGCTGGACCTAAGCGGCTCTGGCTCTTTACGACGCACGCCGAAAAGGCGCACTGGGACATTGAGTATGAAGATGGTGACGGATTGTTGTTTGGTAAGGAAACGGCAGGAGCGCCGCAATGGCTTCACGATGAGGTAGGTGACGAACAGCGCGTCACCATACCTCGGTATCAATCTTTCCTCCGGTCGCTCAACTTAGCGACATCAGCTGGAATTGCGACTTACGAGGCGCTGCGTCAGCTTCAAGGCACAGTGGTGCAGGGTCCGAATCCGGCCTGAATATCTGCAAAGGAATTCGTTGGGCCTAATGCCATCTCCCATCTTTCACCTAGGAGAAAATCTCTAACGAGATAGCCCGATTCCTCGGATACCTTACCTGCTTTCAGCGTTCTGAAGTGTGCCTGCTTGTTCAAACTCCTCGGTACAATACCTCTAGAAACCGTGAATCGTAGGTGCAGCTTATGCTCACCCCCCAATAAAATCCGGTGATCCCCATCACCTTCTCCGACCTCTCACTCTTCTCCATCTTAACAAGGTCGGTTGCGAATAACTCTGAGCGCCACGCCTGCCAGTGCTTCCATATCCAATTGAAACTCTCTTCGTTCAAGAACTTGTCGTCGTAACCAATCGCCCTCCACCAAGGACCGCTACCGACACGACTTCTTTGTTTTTGGAGCTTCTTCTCTTCCTCGGTTGCGTCGCATGCGGTTGCGACTCGTTGCTCACCTAAAAATTCTAAACCTCCCGGACAAAAAGTGTCAACAGTAAATAACTTTCAAAAGTACGCGCAGAGGCTTTTAAATGGGGGGTCAGAGGGAATCTGACAAATACCCACATGTAAGAGAACTCCCTCTTTTTCACAAATTAGGAAGATGTCAATTCGCTAGGGCTCGAGATAATTGTCCGATATTAGGAACTTAGAATCAGAGACGATTGCAGGGCCAGGACATCTAAATGATAACAAAAAAAAAGCACCGTTTCCGCCGGGCTCACTCAGCAGAAACGGTGCAAACGAAATAAATGGTCAAATTCCAAGAGTGGGGCTCACTTCACTCCTGGGAGTCCAAAATTCGTCTAGTCGTCCAGTGTTTCTTAAAATGTGGCTCATCTAGGAGAAACAAATGTGTTTGACGACACAAGAAGTTAATAATGAGAATCATTCTCATTGTCAACAGTTTTTTATCTATGTAGTTGACGAACTCGATCTTAACCTTCAATCAGTCATGTGATGAACGAAGTCCTTCAGCTCACATTGGCTACAGCTATCCTTATCGGATCCACTGTGGTCATCGTGCGAAATTTGATAAAGCGCCGTCAGGCAGCTTGCACGGGTACCTGCGCCACTTGTCCAAGCGGCTCAAGTAACGCCACTGGCCCAGGCTCCTGCGAACGTGTTAGTGATGCGAACCCAGACCTCACACAAATCCGAGCTCGCAAGAAAGAGTAACTCAGGAAAAATTATGTACGACATCCTCTTAAAAGGTGGCCCCATCGTCATCCCAATTGGGATTTGTTCATTGGTAGCACTGAGCGTTTTTTTAGAACGTCTCTGGACTCTGAAACGCTCAAGGGTGATCCCAGACCAATTCATTGATCGCATTCAAACCATGATCCGGGAAGACCGGATCTCCGATGCACTGCTTTTGTGCGAGGAAAGCCAAAGCCCCATGGCCAACATCATGGCCGCCGCGCTTCGAAATGCCCGACGCCAACGGCCCGTGGTTAAAGAAGCCGTCGAAGAGGTCGGTAAACACGAAGGTGCCCAACTCGAAAAATTTGTTGAGGTACTCGGCACCTGTGCGGCCATCTCTCCTCTCATGGGATTGCTTGGAACTGTTACCGGTATGATGGGCGTGTTTCGAGAAGTCGAAGCTGCGGGCCTTGGTGACCCGTCGGTATTTGCCAGCGGCATCTGGCAAGCTCTTATCACCACAGCCATCGGGCTGACCGTAGCCATCCCTTCCTTTATTTTTTACAAATACCTACTTGGACGCGTGGATGGCCTATTGCTTGAAATGGAAGAACGCTCACTGAATCTCATCGATATGGTGGCTTCTCGAGAATGAATTTCTCAACCCGAAGTAAAAGACGTGGGCTTACGGACATCAACCTTACACCCTTGGTTGATATCGTATTTATATTGCTCATTTTCTTTCTCATTACCTCTACCTTTGTCCAAAGCCCGGGAATTGATGTGACTCTTCCCAAGGCCAAAAGCTCAGCGGACACCACCGAAGCACAAAGCGTTGTTGTGACTGTTACTGAAACAGGGCAACTGGTTTACGGCGGTGAAGAGATGGATGTGGGAGCACTCCAAGCGGCGCTCGAAACAATATTTAATGAAACCCCCAACCGGCAAATCGTTATTCAAGCTGACGAAGAAACCGACCATGGGGCCGTGGTGGAAGCCATGGATGCTGCTCGAGCCGCAGGGTTTCTAAAGCTTGGAATCGCCACTCAAGCAGCACCTTAAGCCAATCACCGGGCAAACTTGCATTTCACAGATCGGAGCTTTACGATGCCCTTCATGCAGCGTCGTCATCTAATAGGCTTAGGCCTCCTTGTTGTCTTAAGTTTCAGTGCGGTCGTGTACACCGTTTTCATTTCTGAAGGCTGGGAAAAGAGAGAATCTCTCAAACAAGAAGTTGCTACCCGAAATTTTGAAAATGACGCAGCTCAAAAAGAAGTCGAGAAATTGCGCGAGCGCATTCAAGCCATCCGAGAAAGACCCGATGTGCAAGAACGCCTGGTTCGAGACAAAGCTGGTTTCGTCCGGCCCAATGAAGTCATCCTCGAGATGAACCCCTGAATCTGGCTGAACCATCGTGAGTCAACACCCAACCATCAGCCGATACATTATCAAAAGCGGTCTCGGAAGAGGCGCCAGTGGGCGCGTCTATCTCGCAGATGACCCAAAATTCAATCGACAAGTGGCCATCAAAGTTCTCGATGAGGAATACGCCCGAGATCCCCAACATCGGAATCGTTTCGAGCGTGAGACCAAGGCTATGGCCAGCCTTGAGCATCCCAACATCGTCAAACTACTCGATCACGGCGGCTCGGTAGAGTCTCAGCTTTTTCTAGTTATGGAAGTCATCGATGGTCCGCACCTTGGGCAGCTGGCCCGCGAATGGGGTGACATGCCCGAGACGCTCCTCGCTGCCATTGGTTTGGAGCTGGCGGCCGCTCTCTCCCACGCACATAACCAAGGGATCATTCACCGCGACTTAAAGCCGGAAAATGTATTTTTAGACAGCGGTCGTTTGGTGTTGGCCGATTTCGGTATCGCCAAAGCCATCGCTGAAAACTCAGCTTTAGGTGAAGACGTTAGTCGAATCACAGAGGTCATTGGTACGCCTGGTTTCATGGCACCGGAGCAGCTGGAACAAAAAACGCTTTACCCGCAAACTGACATTTTTGCCTGTGGCGCGCTCTTATATTTTCTCGCATGCGGAAAAGTTCCCTACGAGGGCAACAGCCCCTACATGCTGATCAAGAATATGCGCGAAACCCGGCCCACCCCTCTCTCCGACTTGCGACCGGAACTATCCGAAAGATTCACCAAGCTCATTCAGCTCTGTTTATCATTTGCCGCCAATATGCGACCTGTCTCCATGGACGCCGTGCACGAGCAGCTACGTGATATTCTCTACGACAGTGGGGCGAATGATATTGCTGATATCTTTATCCAATATGCCAATAATCCCACAGCCTTTAGGCAAGACGATAGAGAAAGACGCATCGGCCAGATTCTCTTACAAATCAGGCAAGCAGTCCGAGAAGGCGACGGCATTCGCGCAGACTCACTGCGAGGTCGCTTAAACATACTCGATCCGGGAAACCCGCAAGGCCAAGCTATCACGGGCATGGAAGCTTTGATGCGGCAAACCGAGCTTCAAGCTTCTCCCGAAGAATCATTTGAACGCCATGGCCAATTCAAACAAGGCTTGGGCTTATCGATTTTAATCGCCTTGGGAATGGTTGCTGGGATTTGGCTCGCAAAAGACTGGGTGGCACCGGCGCCTCCTGAGCCTGAATCCGCTCGGGTTATTTTGCAAGGGCTCCTCGATGTCGAAACAACCGGCGTGACCTATGTGTTTATCAACGGCTCAGCCCAAGGCAGCATTCGTACCAAGGGGCAATTTCCAGTTCCCGTTGGAGATGCGACTCTCGAATTCCAGCATGAGAAGCATGGCAGTTTGAAGGCAAAACTCACCATCAAAGATCAGGTCACCACGCGCATACTATTAAATTGGAAGAAGAAGTCCGTAGACCTTCGGCCCTAAAGCCAACCCGCTATTTCGGAATGCGAATCGGTAATTTAGTTGGACAATCCGATCCGCCACGCTTTGGAAAAACAACCTTCTTAAACGCTTTTTTCAAACACTTATGAAGCAATCCACGGCGATACTTAGGGTGCTCTATCTCAAACTGAATAACCTGGCCGCGGGCTCGCACAATAAATGCGAGGTCCAACTTATCAGGCATAACTGCTCCGGCGGCCGAAGCTCTTTCCTGCTCTTGAGAGACACAATTCGTAATCGACTTGATATGCCTTTTTATCACACGCATCACGTCCTGCTGCTTAAGCTGGCACGAATCTGAGATTTCAGTGGTTACGGTTCGCTTGGCCCGGGTTCTTTTTTTGCGAGGCGCCAGAGATTTCTCTTTCAGCTTATCAGCTTGTTTTTCATCAAACTCTAGCTGCGCACCCTCGAGCATCTGAGCTGTGACCAGTGGTTCTATCGCCGGCAATGGCAACGCTTCACTGATCTGAACAGCCTTACGCCGTTGCTCAAGGATATCGTCGTGTTGGGCTTGTTGTTCGAGTGCTAGCGCTCCTGCTTCTCGCTCCACAATCATAAACGCTGCGCCTGCACCGACCGCGAGCAGAACGACTGATAAAACCAATCGCGTTTTCGCCACACTCTTTCGCCGAGCAACAAGTGTTGTATTACGTTTTTCGAGAGTCTCTCGAAAGGCACTCACACGAGTAATGTGATGGAATTCACCTTGGTTACAGGCCACATGAATCTCGGGCGATATCGTTCCCGATAAGATTCTCTCAGACAACACATGCATCGACACCGGACCGAAAATTTGTTCATCCTGCCGGTAGAGCCATTGCTCAACTGAGTCTGTACTTTCCGTAATCATGAGTCATCTTCATAGCACGAACCGAAGACCGAGCTATAGGTAGATTCGAATTTGCTTCCAACTGGAACCACTGCGGCCGTCAGACCAAGGCTTCTGTACTGGTATTTAGGCGTCGTGAGCGGTGAATTGAGGCGGAAGTCGAGCACTGTTTCACCGATCTCGCAGCTCTTTGAGTACGCGCTTGATACGCTCCTCAAGGCGGTCCACATCACTGAAGCCCACCAAGGTTTGCCCCTCTAAAAAATCACCAGCCGGACTTAAGAAAACCAACGAAGGCAGTGTGACAACCTGATAGCTCTGCAAGAGCCGTGAAACCTCTGGTGTGATCTCAGTTGCATCAATTAAGACAGGGACAAAGCTCTCCCGTAAATGCTCTTGAATTCTGGGATCAACAAAAACTTCTTGATGCATCCGCTTACAAGGCTTGCACCAATCTGCTCCAAAATCGATGAGGACGGGTTTGGACTTATCCTCAGCGAGCTGTAACGCTCCCTTAAGACTCGTTTGCCAAACTCCTTGAGAAGTGGCGGGATCAGTCTTGAAACAAGCAGTTGCGAAACCGAACAGAAAAACAAACAAGAGTAGATGCTTAACCGGCTGACTCAACGCTTCGTACCCGCCACATTCTTTCGGCGCTTCTTGCGCTTTTTACGAGCCTTCTTTTCCGCCGCTTTTTGCTTTTTAGCCTTCGCATCACGGGCCGATTGAACATCCTCTGGTACACCCACAAATGGCCAAAGTCTTTCAGGAGCTGTACTCCCAAGAGGCAACCCAAGCGCCATCCGTGTCTGCGCCAAAAGCTTTAGAGGTCCATCCTCGCCATAACCTTCGTTGGTCATTTTCACGGTTCCAGCCTGATCGATCAGAAAGCTCATAGGCAGTGCTTCTACTCCGTAGCGACGCGCCACAATTCCAAACCTGTCGTTCAGAAGCGGAAAGGCTGCCCCAAAGTCGGTGACCATCTTTTTGACGACTGCAACCTCCGCAGGATCTTTATCAATGGTAACAACGATGACTTGAAAACCTTGATCCACGTAGGACTTGTGGAGCTCAACCAGATAGGGGAGTTCACGCTTACAGGGCTCACACGTTGTTGCAAAAAAGGAAAGGAATGTTGCTTTCTTACCACCCGCATCCAGCGCCTTGGTGTAATCAGAAAGATTTACATAACGCTTGTCACTCACGCCCTCGTTGACGGTTTTTAAAGTAAATAACGGCGCAGAATCACCGATGCCTAATTGCCCACCGTGGCTGGGAGCCGCAAGAAAGAGACACCCCAAACATAGTCCATATACAAACTGTTTCCCCCAACGTTTAATCACGACTTCCTCTTTGGCTTTCGGCTTTTGGCTGCTCTGCGATTCTTCGCCGGGCTGCTTTTAGTACCTGTTTTTTTAGTATCGACAGTATCTGGTTTACGCAGTGGTTTCACATGAGCAACCGGTTCCTTGTCACCGCTCTTGGTCCAGCGAACCTTTTTCAAGCCTTTTGGAAAAGCTACAGCGAAAACGTCATCATAATGAGCTGCGAAGACAAAATTCATCTTCTCACGAACAACATCTGGGATCTCTTCAACATCCGCGCGGTTCGCTTCTGGTAAAATGACCGTATTGACGCCGGCTGCTCTTGCCGCAACGACTTTTTCCCGAATACCACCCACCGGCAATACTTCGCCGCCCAACGTGATTTCTCCAGTCATCGCAAGCCGTGCCCGCACCGGTGTATTCGTAAGCAGTGATAAGAGAGCCGTGGTAATCGTAACACCAGCAGAAGGACCATCTTTCGGAACTGCCCCTGCAGGAAAGTGCAGGTGTAAGTCTCTCTTTTGGAATACTTCAAATGGTATGCCCAGATCTTGGGAGCGGCGCTTCACGAACGAAAGTGCAATCGTCGTCGACTCCGTCATAACCTCACCGAGCTGACCCGTGATACGCATCATGCCTTTGCCGCGCATCATTGCTGCTTCAATAAACAACACCACGCCGCCCACCGGTGTCCAGGCAAGACCCGTTGCAACACCCGATTTACCTGCCTGCTTCAAACGGTCATCCCGAAGTTTCGGCGGCCCAAGATAATCGACCAAGAGTTCCTTGGACACGGCTGCTTTCACCTTCTGACCGGCTACCACTTCAGTGGCCCGCTTTCGGCAAACCTTACCAATTACCCGGTGAAGTTCTCGTACCCCGGCTTCCCGGGTGTAATCGGTAATCATACTTCGCATGATGGTTCGGCTCACACTTACTTGACGTGTGGTGAGCCCATGATCTTCACGCTGGCGCTTGAGCAGGTAGCGCTGTGCAATCTCAAGCTTTTCTTCAGGGATATAACCTGGCAAGTCGATGACCTCGAGGCGGTCTAGAAGCGGCCCAGGAATTTGGCTTTTAACGTTCGCCGTGGCGATAAACATCACCCGTGACAAATCAAAAGGTAAATCGAGATAGTGGTCTTGGAACGCATGATTTTGAGCAGGGTCCAAAACTTCAAGCATCGCGCTTGATGGATCCCCACGCCAATCGGAACCCATTTTATCGAGTTCGTCGAGCATCAAAACCGGATTGGCGGTTTTTACCTGTCGTAATGCCTGGAGAATACGGCCCGGCATGGCACCTATATAGGTTCTCCGGTGCCCTTTGATTTCGGCCTCGTCACGCATGCCACCTACTGAAAACCGATAGAACTCGCGCCCCAAAGCCCGTGCCACCGATTGACCGAGTGAAGTCTTCCCAACACCCGGAGGCCCTGCAAAACAAAGAAGCGTACCGCGGTTATCCGGATTGAGTTGACGGACTGCCAAGTATTCAATGATGCGGTCTTTGACTTCATCAAGCCCATAATGATCCTCATCAAGTACTTCGCGGGCATGCTTAATATCAGCAATGTCCTCCTGCACATGAGACCAGGGCAAGCTGGCAATCCATTCTAGGTACGAACGAACAACATTGTGTTCGGGACTCTCAGCCGGCAAGAGCTGTAAACGTTTCATCTCATCATCGGCTCTAAGCTGAGCTTCTTCTGGAAGCCCTGCGGCCTCAAGCTTCTTCTGCAACTCTTCAATGGCCAAAGCCGTTGGGTCGCGCTCTTCTCCAAGCTCTACTCGGATAGCTCGAAGTTGTTCACGAAGCAGATAATCGCGCTGGTGCCGTTCGACCTTCTCACGAATTTCCTGGCTGATGCGATTGCCCACAGTCAGCATATCCAATTCGCGAATCGCAACTTCCAAGGCCAAGCGGGCCCGTTTAGCAAGATCGAGTTCAGTTAAGAAGGCAAGGCGTTCTTGAAAATCTCGCGATAAATGCTGAGCAACAAAGTCTGCTAAAATACCAGGAGCCTCGATGGCCAAAGCTGTAATCTTAAGCTCTTCCGGTACACCGGGATGGCGTTCGAAAAATTGCTGGAGTGTTAAGCGAACTTGCCGATAAGTGGCCTCAAAACTCTCTTGATCACTTACAATCTCAGTTGGATAAGCTACGCGAACCACGGGAAATGGCTTACGGCGCACCAGCTCAACCGGCTGGGTTCTACGCAAAAGATGGACCAAAGCACTCATCCGGCCATCGGGTAGCCGAAAGACTTTCATCACACGGGTCAGGATTCCCACGCGGCTTAGATCCGCTAAATCGTCAACATCCTCCTCGAGTTCAGCCTCGTCGGCCACGCCATCTCGACCCGCTAATTCTTCATCGGAGACTACGGAACCATACTCGAGTGTTTCCTCAAACTGACCGAACCCGGAGCCACTCTGGCCAAGGTCAAAACCCGGCATCGCAGTGGCTGCACCGAACTCATCCACAATTGGCATACCCGTCGACCCATTTTCGGGATCATCAACGGGTGCAACTCGGTTCAGGAGTAAGAAAAATCCCGCATTGCTCTTGGCATGCAAAACTGCTTCTTGACGACTTTTGGTGTCGAGCAGCAATGGAACCATGGGCCCCGGGAAAGGCACCAACTCATCTTGAACAATCGCCGGTAATACAGTTGGAGGCTGGTCCAAAATGGGTACAAGCGCCTTGCTCTCCAAAGGGCTCTCACTATCGATGATTGTTGTTTCTACGTCAGTCATATTTTTTATCGTCTTTCGGTTAAAGCGTGCTCGCTAAAACCACCTGATTTCGACCCAGTTCTTTAGCCTTGTAGAGTGCAGCATCTGCTCGCGCCACAAGGTGTAGGGGGTTACCTTCATCGGCTTCATTCGCAACCGCTAAACCAATAGATGCGGTTACGTGGATGGAGCCTCCAGGCGTTTGAATGGGTTTGGATTCCAAGTCAAAACGGATCCGCTCAGCAACTGCTTGGGCGTCAGCTTCATCCGTTCTTGGAAAAATAAATGCGAATTCTTCGCCGCCATACCTCGCGGCAATATCAAAACTGCGCATATTGTCTCGAACAATCGCGGCAGCGTAGCGGAGGACCTCGTCGCCCGTCTGGTGGCCATAGGTGTCGTTAAGCCTCTTGAAATTATCCAAATCAAATAGCGCAACCGCCATGTGATTGTCGTATCGAGATGAGCGTTCCCACTCTTCAACCAGGCGCTGGTCAAAATAGCGCCGCACAAAAAGGCCCGTTAAGCCATCTACAGTGGCCAGCTCATAAAGCCGCGTATTCTCAAGGGCCACCGCCGCCTGATCGGAAATGGTTGTTAACACTTCGAGGTCGTCTTGTGTGTAGGCTTCTTGCTCCGTGGTTTGTACCGAAAGCACCCCAACCACTTCATCATAAACCATCAGAGGAATGCCCAGCCACGAGCTAAACCGGGAGTCATAGTAATCCCCATCTGAGGAGTACTGGCTATACTCTGATTGGAGATCGTCAATGAGCAGTGGCTTGCGGTTGGTCATCACGTAACCAGGCAACCCGGCTCCCACTGGATACTGCAACTCTAGAAACTGGCTGCCAGACTCATCGAAAAACTCACAGTCGATTTGGTCAGTGCCTTCCTTGACCAAGCCAATCATAAAGCGAGAGGTTCGACCAACGAGTTGGACGGTCACCGTTGCTAGGTTTTTGATCAAGAGGTCGCGCTCTAAACTCGCAGCAATAATGCGACCTACGTCGTTGAGAGTGGACAACTCCTCAGCTCGTCGCTGACTCTTTTCCGTTACGGTTACGACGCGCCGAAAAATGGCATTGGTCATGAGACCCGTTGCACCCAAAAGCCAAAACAGGCCCAAGCCTTGGTGGCGAAAAGCCATCACCATAGCAAGTGACATTGGTAGAAGGACCAGCTCTGCACCAATGACGCGAACCATATACGAGCCAAGCATGCTCGACTGAGCTTCGCCCTCGAGCCAGTGCCCGCTGCCCGCAAACAAATAATGAACGAACAAAAACGTAATATAAAAAATCGGCAGCGCCCAAGTCAGAGTGGCATCGTTGATTCCGAGCATCCAAACATCGCCAAAAATCGTACCCACCAGTAGCAATACCAAAGAAGCCAGCCCGCCTTTGTAAACCAGCCAAGCCACAATGTACCACCAAGAGTCATCTTTGCGGCGTCCCGAACCGCCCATCACAAAAAGCTCGCGCACAACTCCATCGGTTGTCAGCGCAATGGCCGCAAGGATTGCTCCAGAAACTGTGCCGCAGACAAAAACAGCGGCGATGTAAAAAGCTGAATCAATAGCGATTTGGACAGAGCGAAAAACTTTAAAGGCAAGCAGACGTGCGCAAGCAATCAATCCCAAGCAAGACCACCACTGCACTGAAAAATCAGGGGCGACCAGCCTACCGTTGGACCAATACTCAGTGGTCAACAAACCAATCCATCCAGACAAACCCAAAGCTGCCAGGAAAATGATATGGGAAGCTGTATATTGGCGCCGCAATCGGACCACTTGATAACCTCAATGAGCTTCGTTGGGACCGTTGTTGGACCCACCGAAAAGATATCAGTATTTTAAAAGGGACAGATAGCGCAAAGTCACTGTTTTGTCAGTTCATTTCGCTTCGCTCTGCATACGATTTAGCTACTCCAGGTAGCTTTCAGATCTCGGCGGTCGTTAATTGAGCGAATAAGGCATCGCCAAGGTAAATGCGGGGATTTCAGCCTCAAAAGGCTCACCACCCTCAACCTCCATCTCATAACTGCCTGACATGGTCCCAACTGGGGTCGTCAGAGGACAAGCGCTGGTGTAGGCAAACTTATCGCCAGGAGCAATCAGGGGCTGAGAGCCAATCACGCCGGCTCCTTGAACTTCCTGAACTTCACCGTGACCGTCAGTGATGACCCAGTGCCGGTTCATTAAACGAACAGGCACTTCGCCCTCATTTTCAATTTCAATCCGGTAGGCGAAAAAATAGTGATTCTTCAGCGCACTAGAACGCTCAGGCACATAAAATGCCTCTGCTTTCACCGTAATTGCTTGAGTTGTCGCTTGAACCTTTGTCATCGAAGCGTCCATAGCAGCTGGGCCGGTCAAAGCCAAAGCCATTCGTGCTGCCTTATGAGCAGCTTCAAAGATCGAAAGTGGGTCCCTAAGGGCCCAAGCGTACGCCGGCGGCAGGTTTGTTGGGGGAAGGGAGACCTGCCACCGACGCACATATTTCCCGATAAATCTGCCTTGGGGGGTACAATTTATCGGACTGAGCAGACTCACAATCCCCGAAGGGGGCATCAGCCTACTATTCGTAGTCTAGGTAAGCGGCACGAACAGCGGAATTTGTTGGGGGAAGGGAAGTTCCACTGCTCGCGCGCATACCCTCCGAAGGGCCACATTTACGACTAGGCCCGTCGGACTCAACAAGGCGCCCAAAGACACTCAGGCGGTGAGTGTCTTAACCTTGCGATTTAGCTCATTAACCTTACGGTTCATGCTCTTAAGTTTTTTGTCCATTGCATCGATGTCTGCTCGAGTCGCAATGTTTAAAGTCGACATAATTCGGGTCACAACTGCCTCGATTTGACGCTCCAGCTCTTCTCGGTAGTCGGTTAAAGTCGCTACGGTGTTGCTCGCTGTCAATTCGTCCCAAAGTTCATTGGACTTAATGCGGCCTAAGAGATCATCAAGAGTCTCTTTTACATCAGCTGGCTTGAGACCTTTTTCGTCTACCAAATCAGTCACAGTCGTGAGTAAACCCTGTCGCGCCTCAGAGAGATCACGGGCTCTAACCTGCAAAGAGCTCAAGAGCTCCTCCGCACGTTCACGTGCACCCTCAACCGTCGTTAATTTAGGGTTGCTCTTTGCCCGAGCAGCCTTGGTTGTTGTTTTTTTAGTTCTTTTCTTCGTAACTTTTTTTGCTTTTGTAGCGGTCATTTTTATTAACTCCATGAAAACGCTGGTTAAAATTTCTATAAACGCGCTGCTGAGCCGTTGGCCTGCGCCCCTCCAGCGTTTTGCCGCTGCGCGTCATAACCACAATTTAACACGGCGCGTTACTTTGTCAAGGTGCGTCATAAATTATTTACGTACAAATACCCGGATAGCCGCGTGACGGTTGATGTTGGTCTCTGGTTGAACTAATTTGCCCTAAATAAGCGACGCTGACCGTCCCAACCTCACTTAGGAGTAGCCAAATGGCCAACATCAAAGAAGATATCGTGCTCAAATTCATGACGACCACCGATGGCGATATTGAAGAGACCAATTTCTCAGAGGGCGATGAAGTCGAAGTACTCGAAGAATGGGAAAATCATTTTCTGATCAAGGATGATGAAGGCCATCACTACAATATCCCCAAGGACAAATTGGACCAGTAGCGCCCTCTTCGCTTCATTCCTTTCCTCTTCGATTTCCATGCTGTTGCCGGACTCAAAGTGCTGTGCTACCTACCGCGCATGACCGGTATTAAAACATCTGAATTACGTTCACACTTCCTCGATTTCTATGGTGAAAATGGGCACACAGTGGTTAAGTCCGCGCCGCTTATTCCCGCCAATGACCCGACGCTCATGTTCGTCAATGCCGGCATGGTTCAATTTAAGGATCTCTTCGTTGGGGCAGAAACACGCGACTACAAGCGCGCCACATCCGCACAAAAATGTATGCGTGTTAGCGGTAAACACAACGACTTAGAAGAAGTTGGTCGAACCGCGCGGCACCACACACTCTTTGAGATGCTTGGTAACTTCTCATTCGGTGACTACTTCAAGGAAGAAGCCATCACCCTCGCTTGGCAGTTTTTGACCAAAGAACTCAACATCGACGCCTCCAAACTCTGGGTTACTGTTTTCGGAGGGGGCGAAGGTCTAGAAGCCGATAATGAAGCTCGCGCTTTGTGGAAGAAAATCTCTGGCCTTCCAGAAGAACGTATTCTCGATATGGGAATGAAAGATAACTTCTGGGCCATGGGAGACACTGGACCTTGTGGCCCGTGTACCGAAATCCATTACGACACCGGCGATGGTTCTAACCCCACGCTAGAAGATTTTGAAAACGGTCGCATCGTTGAAATATGGAACAACGTTTTCATGCAATTCGAACGCAAGCCTGGCGGCGAGCTTATCAATCTGCCGAAGCCATCTGTCGATACCGGTATGGGTTTGGAGCGTCTCGCGACGCTCATGCAAAACGAAAACTCGAACTATCATAACGATACGTTCATGCCGCTTATCAACCTCACAAGCTCGTTGGTTGGCAAAGACTATACTCGCTCCGACAAAGAAGACGATGTCTCCATGCGCGTTATCGCCGACCATGCACGAGCAGCCGCCTTTTTGGTAGCCGACGGCATCCAGCCACTGAACGCGGGCCGAGGATATGTAATGCGTCGTATTATGCGACGTGCGATTCGCCACGGTCACCGACTTGGGTTCAAGGATCTATTCTTTCATAAAGTCTGCTCTGAAGTTGTTAATGAAATGGGCGGTGCATATCCCGAGCTCAAAGAAGCAGCATCCTTGATTGAGAAGGTCGCAGAACTTGAAGAAACGACATTTAGACGTACGTTAGATTCGGGACTAAAAATTCTCTCCAAAGAAATCACGGGTCTCAAGGGCAAGAAAATCCTTGCTGGTGAAACCGTCTTTAAACTCTACGACACCTACGGCTTCCCCAAAGACCTCACCGAACTGATTGCTTCGGAAAACGAGTTGGAAGTTGATCAGGCGGGCTTTGATGCAGCGATGAAAGCTCAGAAAGAACTCAGCCAAGGCAGTGCTATTGGAGACCAAGCTGTAGACACGGTTTACAAGGAACTCTCACAGAAGATTGGCGAAATTGAGTTTATTGGTTACGAGCATGAAGACGTTCCTGCCGAATCTCGTGAAGGTCAATGGCGGCTGCGTGAAGACGATGGTCAGAAATTCCTCGAAGTCTCTACGAAAATCAGCGCACTCCTCGTTGACGGAAACTCCGTTGAGCAAGCCGAAGCCGGCAAGGTTGAAGTGATCCTCAACCCGACACCCTTTTATGGTGAGTCCGGTGGCCAAGTAGGTGACCGCGGCGTTGTTGTTACCGAAGGCGGCGCATTGGTTGAAATCGATACGTGCCAGAAGCCAGTCGATAAGCTCACAGTTTGTCGTGGCCGAATCGTTAAAGGAAGTATTCAGGCAGGTGAATCGGTCTGGGCGGGTTATCAACCCACGCACCGTAAAGAAATTCGGGCGCATCACTCCGCCACGCACTTATTACATTCATCTTTGCGTGAAGTGCTCGGAGATCATGTGAATCAGGCTGGTTCATACGTTCAAGCACAGCGGCTACGTTTTGATTACTCGCACTTTGAATCACTCACTGACGAAAACATTCGTTCGATTGAAAACGATGCCAACAAGCGTGTTCTTGAAGGTGCGGAAGTTGTCACAGAAGTTCTTCCTTACGATGAAGCTCGTGAAAAAGGTGCCATCGCACTCTTTGGTGAAAAATATGGCGACGTTGTTCGCGTCGTAAGCATGGGAGAGTCTGTAGAATTCTGCGGCGGTACCCACGCTAAAAACACCAAGGATTTGGATTTAGTTTTGGTTGCTAGAGAAGAAGCCATCGCAAGTGGTGTTCGCCGTATCGAAGCCGAAGTAGGCCAAGCCGCTCGCAAGCGCACACAGCAAACTTACGCAAATCTTGAGTCCGCCGCGGCTATGCTCAACGGTACATTTCAAGGTGAACTCACCAAGGATGATGAGCCAGCGCTACTGGCTTTGAACAAAACACTCACCACCCACGCACAATCCAAAGCTCAGATTCAAGAACTTGGCGGGGAATCAGCGAGTGTCCAAAGTTCGACCCGCGCCCCCGTGTTGGAACAAGACTTTGGCTATCAAGCCGCACAAGCTGGCCGAGACTTATGGCAAGCTCTATTGGCAAGCGTGAATGGACGTGGATTCGATGAGGCTCATACCGCCACCATCGACAGCGGCAATATTCTTAAGACGCTCAAAGCTATTCAGGAAGCCAATAAGGCAAACGACAAAGAGCTCCAGAAACTGCGCCAAGCCCAAATGGGTGCTCAAGCCGGTGATATGCTCGACCAAGCCGAAGAACTTGGCGGCATCAAAGTTTTGGCTACCACGGTAGACGGCGTAAGCGGAAAAGGCCTTCGTGAACTTGCCGACCAGCTTCGCCCTAAAATGGGTTCAGGTATTCTTTGCCTCGGTGCTGAAGATAAGGGGCGAGCTAGCCTACTCATTTCAGTCACCAAAGACCTTACCAGCCGTTTTAAAGCGGGAGATTTGATGCGAGAATTGGCCCCTCTTATCGACGGTAAAGGCGGCGGCAAACCCGAACTTGCTCAAGGCGGCGGTGCCAACGCTCAAGGGTTTCCAGAGCTCTTCAATGCTCTAAAGACAAAACTCAACAGTTAAAATCTTCCTAGGCTCATCCTAGGACCTAAAATTCGGCAAGATCCGAGCGTTTACCCTTCAGATCATTGTATGATTGGGCCAATCGGAGTGCCCATGTCAGTGGTTCCCTATCGGCTCAATATTGAGCTCAACGTTGAACTGTACTACCCCGACCGGGGCTTTAGACTGATTTGCGTCTGCCGCAATCTGTCCGATACCGGAATGTACATTCACACCCGCGAACCCGCCGCCGAAGGCACTCGGCTTGAATACTGCTTAAAAGTTGAAAACGCAGAAAGGCCATTCTCAGGTGAAGCCGTTGTTCGCTGGGTAAAGCCTCTTGCAGTGATACCCGGTAACCGGGCAACCTTTGGCATGGGTATCGAGTTTTTAGCATTAAGCCCAGATGCACAAATCTGGATTCAAGAAGCCATTCAAAGCGACCAGATGGCACGTGGCATGGTGCCTCGCCAAGCTCTTCTTTTAGACGGTGCGCTGAATCTAGCGGCCGAGGAACAGTTTGCAGTAGATGCACTCTACGACTCCCTAAGCTTCACAAAAGTCGAGGAGACAGAACCGGAGCCAGAACCAGAACCGGAACCGGAACCGGAACCGGAACCAGAACCAGAACCAGAACCAGAGCCGGAACCAGAGCCGGAACCAGAGCCGGAACCAGAGCCGGAGCCGGAGCCAGAGCCGGAACCCGTAGAGCAAGAGGTCCCAATCGAGGCTGCCACCCTCATAGCTGATCTACGGTACTCGCACGCTGCTCTATTAAGCATCAGCCAAGAAGGCACCACCGAAAATATCTCGTTCACGCCCCGAATTAAACAAGACAGCAGCGGCGTTCATCCGGATCCACAAGGGACGCGATTGCCACTAAGCTTAGCGATGAGCCAAGAGCCCGAAGCCCTGATGCGCCGCTTACATGCGCTTGGGCAATTCAGTGAGCTGCTCAGCCTGGGAGATGACCCTCTCGCCCTTACCCGCGCATTCTTTGAGGAAGTTGCAGCACACCTCGCCCACCGGCCACCGGAACTTGGGATAGAGATTCTCTGCCCAATGGGGTATCTGGACCAGGCAAAAGCTGGACTTAAATCCGTCCTCACTGAGTCACGGCTTGAAAATCTCCGGTTTACGTCAGAGCTCGAATACTACCGCGCCGAACTGGATCACCCGGACCAGATAATGGTCCTTCACTTAGGCATTCTTGAGTCTCGCTTAGGTTGGGTTCGTGCCGACGGTTCCTCCCAGTCCCAAACTCTTGAACTTCTCGGAAGAGTTCAAATCATCGATGCCCTGATGCCGGCTATTGAAACTCTCCTTCGTGAAGAGCACTGCATCGATAGCAACGAAGACCCCATGCTCCTCGAGTTTATTCGCGAAGAGCTCGAGTCTCTTGATGGCGATTCTGACTTAAATGTAAAATCGGCAGATGTAGATCTTTGCTTAACGCAAAGCGAACTCTCAGAGGTTGCCATTATGCACACTGAAACACTCTTTGATCTTATCAAACCGTTTCTTTCTGAGTTAACCGACCCGTCTAGTTTGGACTTTTTAATCGTCGAAGAAACACCCGCGTGGCCTGGTCTGATACCCCGCGTCATAAATGAATTAGGATTGACGCCGCAATGCATCAAACTCAAATCACAACAAGAGTAGTTCCATGCTGGCTATTCACTCGACAGAAAAGTAGAAAGCCGCAACAATGCTTACGAGAGACCTCAATGTGGGTCTAAGGGAGTAGGATCAATGACGTCGAATACAGTACGCAGCACCGATAGAGTACAAGCTTTCTTAGCCGCAATTGATATTCATGAACCAACATTGCTTGAACAAAATGAAGACCTCTTTCGCATTTTCGCCAGGCATCTATCGCGGTCACTTGACGGTCGCTATCTCGACCGGCATCCACCCAAAGAGCTGATACCTGCAATCGAAGAGCTTTTAAGCACATCTCTATTTCGAGAACCCGACGAAATTAAAGTCTCACTTCAGGTCATCGATGATGGCAGCGACCGGCGCGGAACTCTGATCACATGCTTACCGGATCAACCGTTTATTGTCTCGGTGATCAAGCAAGCCTTACTTTTTCACTCGGTCCGCCAACTACGCTCTTTTAACACTGTCTGCAGAGTTCGCCGAGAAGCCACTGGACGTATGTCTGCTGTTGAAACCGAAGGCTCCCCTCCAGAGGCCATGATGTGGCTCGAAGTAGAATCGGAAAACCTCACTGCGCGCCGAGAAGAAATTGAGACCCAGATTAGTCAGCGCTTAAAATCGATCATTGTTTCGGTACAAGACTATTCTGAAATGCGAAGCGCCATGAGTGAATGCGCTCTCAATTTTGAATCACTTAGTAAAAAAGATTCAGAGAACCAAGAACTCCACTCAACCAACTCGGAGTTTATCCATTGGCTCCTAAACGAGCACTTTGTCATTTTGGGAACTAAGTTTTTTGATTCCAAAGATGGCGCTGCCGTGAATTTAGGAACAGCCAAGGCCCCAACCAACAATGGCATTGCCTTATCTGAAAATGAAGAGACAATCTTAGCCGGCGACAATCAAGTGCCTTATCTCTGGGTAAGAAAAAGTAAACTCGAGTCGTGGGTGTATCGCCCAGGTCATCTAGACCACATCTTTATTCAGTGCTTCGATAAAAACTTGAAGCCTACCGGTATTTTATTAGTCCAAGGTCTATTTAGCTTTCAGGCTTTGGTCGAGCCCCGCACTTCGATCCCGATGCTAAGCGAAATTAATCGGCAGCTACTCCAGGAGCTCAATGCTCAAGAAGGGACCCATCGCCATCGTTCAATTCGCAAAGCATTCAACTCGCTGCCGCTCGAATACCTCTTCGCTCTTTCACTCCAAGATATCCGAGCCCTCGTCGAACAGCTACTCGATGCGGATGCAGACGCAGGAGTTCAGGTTCATATCTCAACGGTCGAGGAACAAGATTTTGCGTTCGCTTTCATTGTATTGCCACGCTCATTCTTTAGCGATGACCTTCGCGCCGACATACGCAACCTACTGCGCAAAAGAATGGAAGGCCGCTCCGTAGACGACGGTGTCTATTCCGGCAATGAAGACACCGTTGCCGTGCACTACTTCATCACGGGTATCAAAAAGCTTTCAGAGGCAGACTCAGAAGCCCTGCGTGAAGAAATCTCGCAGATGGCACAGCCTTGGACCTCTCGCCTTAAAAATGAACTATTCACACGCATGAGTGAAGAAACCGCGCGGCCACTCTACTCAAGGTACCGTGATGCGTTTCCAAGCAGATACCGTGAGGAAACATCAATAAGCCGAGCTGTCACCGATATAGAGCTTCTCGAAGAACTTACCGACGAGAGTTGGTTCACATGCGAAATATTCCGAGAAAAGAGCGACAAGCACCGAGGGATTACTCGGCTTCGCTTGGTACACAGTAAGAGCATTATCCTCTCGGACATTTTACCTGTACTCGATAATTTAGGGCTGGTCATCATCGATCAATACCCCACCACCATCCATGTTTCAGGACGCCCTGAAGCCGTCATTTCAACCTACCGAATTCGCGGCACCAAGCAGATGCAAGTGGACTTAATGAGTCGCCGCAATAGACTCTCCTCCGCAATTCGCGCATCCATTCTCGGCGTCTTTGACAACGACACGTTCAACCGGCTTCTGCTTCGTGCAGACGTGCCGTGGAACTATGTTTCATTGCTTCAAGCCCTACACTCCTATGGTCGTCAACTTGGCTCACCTTACGGTCGTGAAACAGTTCGCGAAGCACTTGAAAGTAATTCCGATGTTGTTCGCTCACTTACTGAATACTTTCGAATCAAGTTCGACCCAAGCATAGAAGGCTTGGATACCAGTAACGTATGTGAAAAACGCACTCAGCTCATTGAGCGCGCCGAGAGAACTTTGCTTGCTCAGATTGCAAGAGTTGCAGATCTTAAGAGTGACAGCATTATCCGAACATTCTATAATTTAATCCAAGCCACCCTCCGGACAAACTTCTACAACCGTGACCCCTACCAAATACCTGAGGTCGTGTTGAAGTTTGACCCAAGTCAAATTGAGAGAATCCCGGAACCACGACCTTACCGCGAAATCTATGTACACCACCCCAAAGTAGCGGGTTTGCACCTACGTGGTGGCCCTGTGGCTCGAGGGGGAATTCGATGGTCGGACCGCCGGCTCGACTACCGAACAGAAGTACTCGGCTTGATGAACACCCAGAACCTGAAGAACGTTGTCATTGTTCCTCGTGGAGCAAAAGGTGCATTTATCATTCGCGAAACATTCGAAACGCAGGCTGAGCAGCGTGCGGCGGCAGATGCCGGTTACAAAATATTTATCAATGGCCTGCTCCAAGTAACCGATAACCTCATCGCAGATGAAATTGTCGCGCCGATAAACACACTGCGCTACGATCAAGACGATCACTATCTGGTTGTTGCCGCGGATAAAGGGACAGCCCACTTATCGGATACCGCCAATGGCATCGGGACTGAGAGTGACTTTTGGCTGGGAGATGCTTTCGCGTCTGGTGGCTCAAATGGCTACGACCACAAAATCGACGGCGTTACCGCCAAGGGCGCCTGGGAATGTGTGAAAAGACACTTTCGCGAAATGGGAATGCATCCAGAAAAGGACGCCATTAAAGTCATCGGCATTGGTGATATGACCGGGGATGTCTTTGGCAACGGTATGCTTCGTTCAAGTAGCATGCAGCTCGTCGCAGCCTTTGACCACCGTCACATATTTATCGATCCCAACCCTGACCCCGCGAAAAGCTACGCTGCAAGACAAGATCTCTTTGAGAAAACACGAACCAACTGGATGGATTACCCCAGTGAACTCATCAGTGAGGGTGGTGGTGTATGGCCGCGCGGCGCTAAGAGCATTACCTTGCCGCCCGAAGCGAAAAAGATACTCGGTATCGAGGACGACGAACTCAGTGGCCCTGCATTGATTCAGCGTCTTCTCTGTGCTCCCGTAGACCTGTTATGGAACGGCGGCATCGGTACCTATATCAAGTCGGATAAGGAATCCGATCTAGAGGCCAGCGATCCCAACAACGATTCGGTTCGCGTCAATGCAGGTCAGGTTCGCGTCAAAGTCATCGGCGAAGGTGGTAACCTGGGAATCACAGCTCAAGGCCGTTGCCAACTTGCCAGTCAAGGTGTTCGCCTGAACACGGATGCGGTTGATAACTCCGGTGGCGTTGACCTTTCCGACCACGAAGTAAACATCAAGATTCTGATGGGCATTCCACTTGAGCAAGGGGATATTACCCAGGAAGAACGAGACCGTTTACTCCACGAAGTTCGTCCCGGGGTAAACAAAACAGTTCTACACAACAACTGGGTCCAGAGTCGTATGATCAGCTTGGATCAACTCCGCTCACAGCGGGACCTTCCTCGCTTCCAGCGTGCAATCGAGCACTTAAGTGAAGAGCTTGGGTTTACTCGGCAAAGCATGCAGCTCCCAAGCAACGCTGACCTTGAGGTTCGGATTAAGCGCGGCGATGGTCTCTACCGTCCAGAGCTTGCGGTTCTTGCCTCCAATTCAAAACTCTTTATGAGAACTCGATTAGCAGACGCCTCCGAGTTTGATATCGAGCGGTTGGAGCACTACCTGCTTAGTTATTTTCCGGAGGAGCTTGTCTCTCGCTTCGAGGACGCCATTAAGCAGCACCCGCTTGCGCTCGATATTGCACAAGCCATGTTTACGAACCTGGTTCTTGGCGATGCTGGTTGTACCTTTATCACTGAGATGATGACACAGACCGGTCATTCCTGCCGAAGCATTATTGATTCCTATTTAAGAGCGGCAACACTACTCAAGAGCACTGACCTTAAGCAAGCTATCCAGGATGTTGAGTTCGAGCTTGAAAGCACCATCGAATATTTAATCCGCTTGCAAATCGAACAGGCGCTTGAGCGCTCAACGGGCTGGTTGTTACGCCGTCATGTGCAAGACGAAAAATTATTCAATACCACCTTTAACGCAGTCTTCGCTAATATGGGCAGTTTGATTCCTTCAGAAGATGAAGATACCCGCGCTGCAGCCGCAATCGATTTGATGGGCGTCGGTCTGCCCGAGCATGAAGCCAACGGACTGTCTAAGTTTGAACATCTTGATGAAATTTTAGACTTAAGCCAGCTCATTCTCTTAAGCGGTGAGCATGCCGACCGAGCCGCTGAAGTATTCTACCATGTGGGTAACTCTACCGGGCTCTTGAAGCTCGTGCGCAACTCGGAGCAAAGTTACAATACGTCTAAGCTTGAGAAGCCGGCCCGTACCGCACTTCGTGACCAGCTCAGAATGCATCACGTGAATTTGGCGAGCCAGATACTCAAGGGCAACAATGGGCACGGTGCTACCGGAGGCACCGAGCGTATTCTGGAAGCAATCCGCGACGACCTCATTGCGGTTACGCGCGGCCGACTTGATTTAAGTACTTTGGTCATAGCCGCCGACCGAGTTGGACGTTACACTCATTCATAAACGGCGATTGACAGATTTTAAGATGAACCATAGAGCGAACTAGATGCCACGGCCAAAAGATATAGATACTGCAGAAGGTAGAAGACGCCACGAAGAGAAATATCAGCGGATACTCTCGGCTTCGATGGAAGTCTTTGCCCGTAAAGGATTTGCTGAGTCCAAGATCAGTGAAATTGCTCAAGTTGCAGGCGTCGGTGATGGAACAATTTACCTTTACTTTAAAAATAAAGACGATCTCCTAATCTCTCTCTTTGAATCCAAACTTGAAGAAATCAATGCAGGGCTTCGTGATGCACTCGTTGGTATCAGTGAGCCAAAAGCTCAACTTAAGGCAATCATCGACTTTCACTTAGGCCTGGCCCTCAATAGCGTTGAGCTGGCAGCTTTGGTGACCATTGAGCTTCGCCGCAGTCAAAAATTTATGAAAGAGTATGCGAAAGAACAACTCGCCGAATACCTTGACCAATGGAATACCGTCCTCGAGGCTGGCCAAAAAAGTGGGGACTTTCGAGCAGATTTTTCTACCAACATTTTTAAATTTATTATGTTTGGTTCAATCGATCACGTTATCGGCCTGTGGGTATCCAACCCCAACCGCAGCCGCGATGACCTCTTGGAAGTAGGCCGTCAACTTACAGATTCTGTAATGCGAGCAGTTATCGCTTAACGCTAAAAGTCTGAAATTCACCGGTTGG
>JABJBS010000363.1 GCA_018668695.1 Deltaproteobacteria bacterium | reverse complement strand
TCGTTATCGGTACTCAACCGTTGGATTGTAACGTGAAAGTCCTTACTGGCATCGCTGCCTGCACACTGATGATAACGCTTTCGGCCTGTGGCCCGAACGCGCGAGATCTCGAACTCAAACGCCTTACGAAAGTTGTTGAGACTCTCCAAGGCCAGATGGTGAGCCAGGACCAGCGCATTGAAGCGTTAACAGACAAAATGATTGTCATGAAACAAGCCCGGATAGGTTTCGATTCCAGCGCCCATACGATGCAGCCTGAACTTCAGGTCGTGCGGCTCACACCAGAGCGCACCGATAATGCGGAAGAGACCGGCGACTCTGTAGATGATGAGGAGCCAATTGTACTGACTCTGAGGGGCACTCCCGAAGAGCCGCCATTGGCTGTGGTTGCGGTGGCGCCGCCGCCTGTACATACGAGACCTGCACAGGTTGTCCAATCGCCGGAGCGCAGATTGTTTATCCGAGCGCTTGAGCATCACGGTGCTGGAGAGCTTGATAAGGCTGGAATTCTACTCGAAAAATTATTGGGCCAATATCCGCAGTCCAATCACGCGCCGAGCGCGCACTATTGGCTGGGTGAATGTCACTACGAATCGAGCCGGCCTCAGGTAGCTATTGTGCACTATGAGCGAGTTTTTACCGATTATCCAAAGCATACGAAAGCAGCAGGAGCCTTACTCAAGACAGGCTTGAGCTACAAAAACATGAAGCGAGTTGATGACGCGCGCACCACATTTTCAGTGTTGCTCTCTCGTTATCCGCAAAGTGCGGAAGCAGAATTAGCGCGTGCACACTTAGGCTCGATTCAAGGTGGGGGATCATGAATATGAAACATCTTTCTGTCGTACTGGTTGTAACCGCTCTGGCAACCGTGGGCCTGATTGGCGCAGTGAGCGTTTACGCGCAGTCTGTAGACGAAGAGACGGTGTCTGATGATTTCCAGCCCAATAAGAACCAACACTTGGTTGAAGACGGTGACACGCTTTGGGACATTTGCGAAGCGGTGCTTGGGCGCCCTGAACTGTGGCCCCGCGTTTGGTCTATGAACCCGGAAATTACGAATCCGCATTGGATTTATCCAGGGGATATTATTCGGTTTGAAGTTCCTACTGAAGACCTACCAAGCATGGACATCATGGCGGAGGCACTGACAGGTGTTCAAAAATCGGGTGAGGATGAGGAAGATACCGAAACGGTTGGTGAACAAGAAGAAGAAGAAGTCTTAGCTTATGATGACTTTCTGACGCAAAAATCTCCACCCATTGAAGTGATTGCTGGGTCAACGCAGAGAAGAGTTCCACCAGAGAACCAACCACAGCGCGCGTTTTTGAATATCTTTTTGACGAAAAAGCAGCTCGAAGAACAGGGGAGGTTGGTGAATGCCGCGCCCGATAGACTGCTCCTGGCATCCGGCGATACGGTTTACGTCAAGTTTGCCGATGGCGTCGTGCCCAAGCCGGGAACCCGCTACGTTTCTTACAGAACGATTAAAGAAGTTAATCACCCGAAGTCGGGAGATTTCTTTGGCTACATGACTCAAATCACTGGCATGTTTCAGGTGGTGAATTACCGCGAGGGCGTGGGGACAGCGCGGGTTCTTAGAGCCGTTGCTGAAATGGAACGCGGTCAATTGGTTGCGCCTTTGCTGCAGTCACCGCTGGTAACGGTTTATCCTACGCGAGCCGACAAAGTTGTTGATGGTGTTATTTTAGCTGTGCAAAACGACCATGAAGCTTTTGTAGCTCAAGGGAATTATGTTTTCATCGACCGTGGTAGTGTGGATGGTGTCACCAAAGGCCAGCGTTTTAAAGTCTACCGCTTCCCGGTTCAGTTCGCTGGGGCACCGGAAGAGGTTGCCAGGCTCGATATTGGTACGCTCATGGTAGTGGATGCGAAAGACAAAGCATCAACCTGCCTGGTTGTGAATGCCAATCAAGAGATCAGTCCGGGTGATGCAGTACGTACGATGCCTTAGAGAGCACATTAAGTCTTGGTTTTAATCTGAACCAACTTCATTTCAAATAAGCAGTCTTGAGATCCCAGTGCGATGGTATGTGGGCGATTTAAACTTACGCCTTCTTGTTCTGTCCCAAAATAAACAGCGTCACCTTTGCAAAAAATCGGGCCCAGTTCCGGCACACCGGCCGTTGTACACATCTTTGGAAAATAACAGTGAGTAATCGTGAAG
>JABJBS010000362.1 GCA_018668695.1 Deltaproteobacteria bacterium | reverse complement strand
TGCGCAAGATAGAGCAAAAGTTGCAGTTTGATGTTCAGCAAGATGACAGTGGCAAACATCCAGCGAAACTGCCGGTAGATCTCTTTGGGATCACCTTTTAATCCCCTAAGAAAATATATGGAGAGCTTGGCATTGATTTCTTCTCTTCTTGTCTGTGCTTTCATTATGGGCTCCTTGTTGTTTGTGGTTAGCGGTTGCCGCGCAGGCTAAATCCAGCAACATTCGGGCGAGGTTTGGGCATGGATTTGGGGCCAGGAAGCTCCAGGCACGCTTTCACGTCGAATTTTCCAGCAAGGCCAATACTGCCAGCAAGGCAAACTTCAACGTTGCCATCTTTGTCTCGGTCGCGCATGGATACTTCGGCGTATGCCCCCACTCCAACGCCTACACCAACTTCGAAAGAACCCACATCGCCATGAATACCGCCGTGAATCCGGCCGACATCCATACTGGCACTGATGCCAGCTCGAATTTCGTCAGCATTTTCTTGAACGCCCGAACCAATGCGACCAGAAACCAAAGTCATTCGGGCGAAACCATCTTCTCCAGAAAACTCAAGAGAGGCGAGGGTACCCTCCGCTTGTGTGGACAAACCTGCTTCAGCTTGAAGGTTTAAAATCTTTGCGGAAACACCGTCTTTATCCTTCATGTTGAGCAGGCCGACGCTTGCTCCATGAGATTGTTCAGATGTTTGAAAAGGTTGGTCTGTGCAGTCACTTTGGCCCATGGAAATGCATGCACTGGTTGGTTGAATCTTAGACATCGTTGGCTCCTGTTTAAATCGTTATGCCTTTAACTAAGCAGGAGCCGTGCCAGTTTTATGTTTTTGTTTTTATTGATGATTTTCAGTGTTTGATTTGAGCGTGTGCAAAATGGAACAGAGGTGTTTCAGGATGGATTGGTAACCGACTTAAAATGCAAAGAGCCCCTCTTGGCAGTGATGCTAAGAGAGGCCTTGAAGGTCATGGAGCTTAAATGCTAGTCATCAATCGAAAAGCCTTTAAGTGTGATCATAGGGAGTTCCGCTAGGGGTTTCCCGTCCATTCCGAAATAAATTCCACCCTCAAATTCTGGAGTGGGTTGAGCGCCAGCAACAGTTCCGTCAGCATATCGATAGGTTGTTATTTTTCTAAAGTTACTCCCGGAAAAATACGTTGAAATTTCTTCTATTCTCCCTTGCTCATCATAAAAAATTTGTGATTCGTTTGTACCGACAATGGTCTTATAAATCTTGCCTTCGGGATTATAGAAAAATTCGGTTTTAGATGTTTCATATGAGTTGGTTGTTCTCAAAGAAGTTAAAACATCATCCGTCCAACGAAAGTTAATGCTGAAATCAGATGATTCCGTCATCTCAAGTTGGTTTTTTTGATTGTATGTCAGTTGAAAATCGAAGTTCGCACTGGAGATTGATGAAAGATAACCATTCTTATATCGAAATCTCACACTACCGGTAACGGAATTGCTCGGCCGAGATAAGCTTGAAAGGTTAGAGTTCGAATCATATTCCGCAAGCATCGTTGCAACCTGTGATTCCCTGTATGTGGAGTCAATTCGGTTTACTAAATCATTCTCAGAATCATAATAATAGCTGCTCTGCTCACTTAGTTGCCCATCACGGTAGGTAGAAACAAAGTCGATTTCATTACCATTGCGATAATCAACCTCGGTCAACACATGGGAGGATATTTGATTATCTTGTATGTAGCTCGTCTCAATCTCCGTAATCATCGGTGCTGCCGGGTCATTTCCACATGCCACCATAAAGGTAAGAGTCACAAGGCCGATAATTTTAAGTGCTGCGTTTTTCATGTTGGGCTCCTGATTAAATCGTTATGCCTTTTACTTAGCAGTAGCCGTGCCAGTTTTATGTGCCTGTAATTATTCAGGTTTATTTGGGTCAGGTTGAAATCCGCCCATTTTGGAACATGGGTGTTCGAGATTGGAACATCTGAAAGTTATAAGCTGTTTGGTATACTTAATATATTATGCGTTGTATCTCTCCCTACGCGGTTTGGTACGCCCCGGACAGTTCATTGGAAAACCTGCCGGGAAGTTGTCGAAAACTTGGTTAATGAGCTGAGAGCGGTAATCTATAAGGCCAATATTCTTAACTTCCGACGTTTGGATAGGTACTCATGAGTGAATGTTTATTATGTGGAGCGGCTCAACTTACAGGTTCTGAGCGGAGCTGCGTTGACTGTGGTTGGCCTCTGACCGACGCGATTAATGACTCTTTGGCGGCTGTTGACGCAGATGTTTCTGCACCGGTTGACGATGGAGTGGACCTATTTGGAGATGATGGTGCACCTGGGGCCAGTCTTGACATCGATTTAAAGTTGGAAGAATTGGCGGCAATAAAAGCTCGCGTAAGCTTTTTGCTCGGTGCGATGACGGACGAGATCAGGAAACATCAAGCGGCCACGACGATTCAGCGTGCAGTTCGGGGGCATCAAGCACGAAAGGCCGCCGCTGCGGCTGCCCAGTCTCCCGAGTTTTTCCAAAAGCTTATTGCAATGCACGCCGCGAACCCAGCCAGATTGGCGACCCGCCTGATGGTCACTCAGCTAGAAATTGTAAAAAGGCTTAGTGAGACCCCAGAGGGAGCCGCCGCAGTTGTTCACGACCAGGAGGTCGAGGCGTTGGGGAATTTTGTTGATGACCTTTTCGACGGCGAAATGACCTATGTGGAGCTCGTGGCCTTTGCTGACGCAACCTACACGGTTGCTACGAATCCAACGATGATGGATGGAGTGGCCAGCCCGGAACCCCACTTAACATCAAGTGCATGGGCCTCGATGGCAGGACTGATTCCCGTAGGAATTTCGTTTTACGCACTAACACTCGCTATCTCCAAGAAATGGCGAGGGGATGGTGGCAGTTGGTCCGAGATAGCCGAAAAAGGCGCGACCTTTGCGATAACAGGCACGCAGATGGGTGCACAGGCAACTTCAGGAATAGCAGGGTTTACCAACGCTACCACGATTGCTGCAACAGCGGGCTCGGTTGCAGTTGGCGCTAACTTGGTTGCTGGCCTCTATCAAACCATTACTGCCAGCCAAGAATATTACGCCACCACCATGGTTGGAAGCCGCTATGAAAAATGCATGAAGCAGCCCAGTTTCGCGGCGAGATTAAATGACGCGAAAAGCAAAAAAGATAAATCCGATATTGACTATTTGCTCTCGAAAGTTGTGAACAAATGTTACCGGCGTCGGTACCGAGCTGATGTTAACATTACCTCTGGTTTGGCCTCTACTTCAGGTGCTGGCGTTGGTTTCGCATTGATGGGCGGAGCCTCAGGCGCAGCGGTTCCTATTGTAGGTTGGATTTGTCTCGGTATCGCGATGGTTGGTGGATTCGGATTGTTGGGCTATTCCATCGCGAGGCGTCAGCGTAAGATAAAGAAGCTTACGCTCATGGACCGAAGAGAATGCCTACCTATCCCGGATTTCCTGGAAACCTCCGGTGATTACAATCGTTACCATGTGGCGATGTTTATCTTTTTTGGATTGCTTTTAGAGGGTAGCGGCGACCAGCCAGTTTTTGAGAAAGCCTCTGTTTGGGCTTGGATACTATTTGGCGGAACAATGGAAGCTGCCACTGCAACGGCAAGATCTCTCGGAGTTCATGGCATTATGGGATACATCAAGCGCGGCTAAGTGCTTTTGCAAATTGCGATAATGAATCTAATACTTATTACTTTATTGCCTCAATTTACATTGGTGCTTTGTCTTTTGCCCTATGGGCCGCGGTTTAAGCTGCGTTCATTACTCGTCGCAGATTTCCTCAGTGTAGCGCCGGTTCTCAATATTCACCCGCAACATCGGCCATGAACACCGCTCATTACCGAGTGAGCTTTCAGTGTCGCTGTTTAAGAAAAAGCCTGAGCCTGAGTTGGTCCAGTTTCTATCGCAGGCGCGGTTGTAGTTGGAGTAACCCACGGTGGGCTCGCCGCTTCCAGGCCAGTGGATGCCTACAATATATTGCCCAGATGTCATTCCTGTGGTGGGGATGATGTCGCCGAAATCAAAGCGCCACCATGCGCGCTTAAAGCCGCCAATCGATGACCCAGGAATCACAGTGTCTTCCCAGTCTAACTCACTTAAAATAAGGTTTTGTCTTTTCACCCAGGGCGCGGTGTTGAGAGGGTTTGCTGCGTCGTAAACTTCAATGGTGAGCACTTCAGTATCGTCCATGTATTGGAATAGAATGTCTGGAATCATCGCCAATACATCCACCGAGCGAACACGCCAGGTTTCTTCAGCCTGGAGGTGGGATGCGTCGTACTCTAAAACCACGGCATCTCTTAGGTTGGGAAGACCGAAGGCATCTTCCAATACAGAGACTTGTTCGATATCGAAATCGGTATCTTCTGATATGCACCAGTCTTCTTCTGGTGGTGGCTCGTTAAAGGGAGTCGGGGCAGGAGTTTCTTCTTCTGCCGGCTCTGGTGTTTCCGGGGCATCGTAATATGACAGCTCATCTACGCCGCAACCAACGATGAAGAATGCTGCGCTCAATGTGATTAATCTCTTTAACATTTATCCTCTCCTGGGCCTGAACCGAGCCTGCCTGGGCTGGTGTGTTGTTCGAAGTATTGACGGGTAAACTCGAAACAAAAAGCGGAATATATTCATCTGATAGTTCAGGAATATTGAATCAATGGGTATTCTGGCATCAATTAATTCGTGCAACTATGCGCTGCGACTCGGTTCTTGTAGTGAGGAGCGTAACTGTGGATTAGCTGGTGTGTGGTATATTTAATATAATTATCGGGATCGGCTTCTGGTATTTGCATCCGTGTCTCGTGGCTCTGGAACCCAGAGCCTTGTTTAATATCAGCTAGACTATTAGGTTAGCGCCACCATTGGCCGTGGCTAAGCTTGGCCAAAACCCTTGATATGTGGAGAAAACGTATGCTTAAGCACCGCTGTCCTTCTTTAATGCTCGCTCTCTTAATGGCTCTTCTAGCTGTTGGCTGTGGCGGTGATGACAACGACTCCCCAGACAATACAGATGCCGCGGACCAGGCTGACGCAAGTGACGCATCGGATGTATCCGACATGAGCGACGCAAGTGACGCATCTGATGCATCCGACACCAGCGATGCAAGTGACGGATCTGATGTATCCGACATGAGCGACGCAAGTGACGGATCTGATGTATCCGACATGAGCGACGCAAGTGACGGATCTGATGTATCCGACATGAGCGATGCAAGTGATGAATCGGATGCATCTGACATGAGCGATGCAAGTGACGCCTCCGATGCATCGGATACAACAGCACCGGATGAGCCATTTACGCTTACGAGCAGCGCTATGGAAGACGGCGGTGTCTTTCCCGTACGCCATGCCTGCAGCTATTATTATGGTAAGAGCGGCGCGGAGAATGTTTCTCCACAATTCGGTTGGAGCGGGGCGCCGGAGGGTACTCAGAGTTTTGCGATTGTATTTAGAGACCTTACTTACAACGGTTTCTTGCACTCTATCATCTATGATATCCCCGCAGATGTTTCTTCGTTGCCAGAGAGCTTGCCTCGAGATGCTAACCTGTCGGAGCCATCCGGAGCGAAGCAAAGCCGCGGTTACACCAATGAGTTTGGTTACGAGGGGCCTTGCCCAGGCTGGGAAGCTCACGAGTATCAGTTTGAGATTTACGCAATGCCTTACGCAAGTCTCTCGGGTGTGAATATGAATACGGGTATGACTCAGATTGAAGCGGTGATTAAGTCTGGTGACATCGAGTCAACCACACTCACTGCAGTGTTTACACCACCGGCGCAGTAACGCTTGCGGATGAAAGAAAAAAGCCCCGGCGACCTCAAGAGGCTGCCGGGGCTTTTTTTATTCTATCAATGTGAGCTTGGCTAAATAATTATTCAGCGGAGCAAGCTGCGGTCATTGCCTCAGTTTCAGTGGCACAGCCACCGTCAACTGGAGCAGAGCTCATGCCAGTACATTCGAGAGTCGCGCCGTTCCAACATGTGTATGCTGCTTCAGCTGCATCGGCACATTCCGTAGGAGCTGAGCCGTATGCTGCACAAATTTGGTTGCATGTAGCGAGGTCTACCATTGCACCTTCACAGGCCAAAGCGTCCTGGTTTGCGCAAGTAGTTTCACAAGCAGCTACTGCTGGGTGGCTGTGCCGCCGCATGCTGTAGTTGCGAGAGCCATTCCGAGAACACTTAAAATAACAAAAATTTTGGACATCATTTTACCTATAGTCTTAGAGTTAGCGTGGATACATATCCGCGGCAGTGGTGACGATAAATAGGTCGAATTTATTCTGGTTGCAAACTTTGAAAGCATTCAAATGTGGAATTAATTTCTTCTGGGCGCACTTCAACCGGCTTGATATGGGGCCACGGTTGAAATTTTAGTACCAAACGACCTGGTGTCAATCTAGCCTGTGTAGGCTGGCATCACATGAGTGCCAGCGCGGAGATTGGCGTACTGGCGCAGAGCTGACGAAAGCATAAGGGCTTCGAGTTTCAACACGGCGTCTTGCGACTGATTCAAGAGAGTTTTGGCTTGAGTAATCACTTCTTGGTAGGCCCGGGCTCGCTTAAAACTGACACTTTTCATCGGGAAATTATGCCGCGTCCAGCCACTGAATTTAGGTGGAAATATGCCTTTGCCCAGCAAGATTTCAAGTTTGTCGAAAAGTTGGTGTCCGCTCAGTTTCTCAAGTGCTTGATACGTATACATGTCTGGCGTTGAGAGTGAGGCAATATCCCTTGCCCCGGCTTCCTTGTCATGGGGACGGAGTATGAAGCTTGCGAGGAGCTTGCTCGTATCCCGAGTATGGATAAAATCTGGATCAGTGTCTGCAACCCATCGAAGCGCTTTTTGGGCACTTTTGGGCAGCTCAAGACCCTGAACTCGCATCGCGGAAACGACCTCGATGTACGCCAATTGCGTTTTGAATTCTACCTGTGCGTATGCATGTCCGTATTCGCTTATGCTAATCGAGCCTGCTTGAAATGCATCGGTTATGGATAGGAATTGGCTTCTGTGTCTGGCATTGCAAAGTTCAAAGATGAGGTTGTCGACCACATCGGGCAGTTCGATTTTTTGGCTCAAGACCACGCAATGATTAGCCGGATTAAAGTAAGCACCCGTTTCAAGTTTAGGGTCACTTGCTGGGGTAGAGAGCTCGAAAGTCGTGAATTTCAGCTCCTTGAGCATAGGCTGGACGAAGAGTTGAAAGGCTGGGTGTTTCTCAAGCGCGGCTTTGGTCACCAGTGCTTCAGAGTTCTGTGCCGATGCTCCGTTGGAGCTTGTTGCTAAGAGATCTATGGGTACGGGGGGAGCTGGTACATTGTGGGGCTGAGGCGCGGCTTTTTGGACCACCACCCGTGGGGGAGGTGCCATGAGTACCACTTGAGATGCTCCGCCTGAGGCGACACTGCCAAAAAGTCTCTCAAATCCTCGAGGTTCCAGCTCTAGAACACCGCCTTCAAACCGGCCCGCATCAACGACATCGTGTTTTCGATAGGGGGCCCCAAATAGAGCTTCACTGAGTTTCTGAGTGAGTTTTTGGGTATTGAGCCCTGATTCTTGCTCACTGATTTGCTGAGCAATATTGGCGGGTGTGGCTTCGCCGCTGAACGAATATTGTTTAGAACCTATGGATATTTGCATATTATTATCTCCGATAATCTACCGCTGAAAGTAGGTTTTGCCGGTGTGCTCAATACTGAGCAACTCGCTATATACACGACTGTAGTCAGTTTGGCTATCTGTTTTACCTAATGATATCAGCAAGCTATAGACCTCTTGGTTCAGTTACGTTAGAAAGCTAACTTCCTAGAATGGAGCGCCGGATGCCTGCTGCAACCCCTGAAGAACTCTTTAAACGTCTTGAAGCCTTGGATATTCAAACGGAAACGATTACGCACCCAGCGGTTTTTACGGTGGATGAGGCTCGCAAACACCGTCCAGGAGACCAGAGTGGGGCACATATTAAAAATCTCTTTTTGAGAAACAAGAAGAAAAAGATGTGGTTGGTGGTTGCCCGGGAAGATTTGCCGATCGATTTAAAGGCTTTGGGAGCGGCCATCGGAGCAGGAAGGGTAAGCTTTGGTTCACCTGATCGCTTGGATCAATACCTTGGGGTAAAGCCAGGCTCGGTCACACCTTTCGCGGTTATCAACGATGAGGAGGGCGTGGTTGAGGTCGTGTTTGATAGAGCTATTTTCGACTCAGAACTCGTTCATTGTCACCCACTCGTGAATACGATGACCACGGCGATTAAGGGCAATGACCTGCTGCGGTTTTTGCGCGACACGGGGCACGAACCAAGGCTGGTTGATATACCAGCCCCGGCTGAAGCCTAAGCTCAGATAGGAGTGTCGGTGTCTTCTGAGTGGTATGGGTTTAAATCACAATCTTCTGTCTCTAAATTTCCCCAACTGATAATCTCTCCGTCCACACCGTTGGCTGCTGCCAGTGCATCCACAAGTATATCAACCTCACACCATGATAGAATGGGATTACCCGTTATGATGAGGTCCTGGGTAACATGGGTGAGGTTACGCAGAGCATAGGTGCAAATCAGATTTGCGTTGTCATAAATATGCACTGTTCCTGGCATTTCAATTAGGTTCTCAAGTCCATTTAAATCTTTGAGTGACTCGTTTTTGTAAATCTCTAAAGAGCCTCCGTTTTCGCCCGCACCAATGGAGGAGAGGTTAGCGAGCCCGAGCACTGCATTCACACGTGCGTTCTCGCGAATGATGAGGCTTCCTGAAATACTTTGCAGTGAAGATAAATGATTCAAATTGAGAAGGTTTGTATTGCCAGCGATTTCTAATCGGCCGCCATCAACGGCGACCAGTGCATCCAGCCCGGTTAGCTCGGCGAGGTTGATGTTGTTGTTGATGATGAGGCTACCGCCGACACTCGTCAGTTGGCTAAGACCTGCGATGTAAATCATACCGGGGTTATTGGTGATGGTTATATCCCCGCCCACGTGGTTTAGAACACCGAATCCACTCATGGTGAAAAGGCTGTTGCTGTTTTGAACGGTTAGGTTGTCTTGAATACGAACGAGGTAGGCGAAATTGAAATCAGTGAGTTCCGGGCAATCGATGGTGAGGCTTCCGGCGATCTCTGTGCAGTTTTCGTAGTACTGAAGGTCATCGGGGGAGTCGATGACTATATTACCAGTGCATAAAACGCCATCTACGGGTTCACTGGTTTCTTCTTCTTCCTCTTCCTCCTCCTCGTCTTCGGCTGGAGTTGTATCGGCGGGAATGGTTTGATTGCCGCCGGGAGATTCGGTGGTGTCGTCTTCTGGTTCCTCATCGTTATTGTCTGTGTCGTCTGGAACAGGATCCGAAGGAATATCATCGCCGTTGTCCGTTTCGTCGGGAGCCGGGTCTTGGGTCTCGTCTACGACTTCTTCGTCGGTAGCCGGGTTGGCGTCGTTGTTGGTAGCTTCGTCGGCATCACCTTCTACTGGAACTTCAGCGCCATGAGGACCGCTTGGAACGCTGCTACCGGAAGGCATGGTTGATGTGCCGCACCCGGCCAGTAGCCAAATCAGGCATGTAAATAAAAGTGATGCAATCATCGTAGGGCGTAGGTTGAAAGACATGGACTCTGATCCCCCAGGGGTAAAGTGATGGTGTGAAACCTTTGCATCACTTTAAGCACGGACCGTGCCAGTTGATGGATGACTAGAGTTTTTGGGACTTTCCCGAATTCACAAGGCTTTATGAATAGAGAAGTTCTATTTTGTGAGGTTGTAACTGCAAGGTTTGTGGATGGTATGACAAAGTTTGAAGATCAGATTGCTACTTGGGCCAAGCGATAGGCACCCGGGGTGCATCCCTCCCAACGCTTGAAGGCACGATAGAAAGTGCTGGGCTCGGAAAAGCCAAGTAAAAGGCCCACCTCACCGGTACTCAGGTCGTTGTCTTTCAGGAGTGTGAGCGCCGCGTTGTGGCGATAGTGGTCAAATAGATTCTGAAACGTTGTGCCGGATTTGGATAGCTTACGCTGCAGGGTGCGCCGGCTCATATGAAGCCTTCGAGCCATATGGTCGCGGTCCCACTGAAAATGACCCGATGATTCAAGTACCATTTTGACACGCTCTTTGATGCTTACTTTATCCATGGCATGAAGGCGCTGATCTGCCTGGGCAACATGAACCTGGAGCATTGAAGGATCGGATTCGGGCAGCTCAGCATGAAGCCATCTGCGCTCTAAAACAATGGCATGCTCTTGAGCATTAAACCGAATGGGCGCTCGGAACACTTCATCATGCTTTTGCGTCAAGGCTGGCTTGGGGTGGGAAAATCGAATCTCAATGGGCTGCAGGTCTTCATCAATAAGCCACCGTGCGAAACCTAAGATCACCAAGAGAACGGCCTCAATCTGGTGCCGGCTAAATGAGACATCGGCTTCGTAAGGGATGTACACAATGGCCGCTGTATCAGCTTCAAGACGCATTTCGATGCGACCGCCTTCGCTTACGAGACGCTGGTATTTCTGTACTTGTTCAAGCGCCTCAGCAAAGTTGCGGCAATTCATCATGGTATAAGCCACCACACTTAAGTAGTGGGGCCGTACCCGCTCTCCCATGGTGAGCCCAAAATACGGGTCACCACTGAGCTCTTGAGCTACCCGCCAGAGATTTACAGTTGTGCTTAAAGGTATAAATCCCACGGAGCCCTCGAGAGACTCGGGAGCTAAATTACAGCGCTCCAAAAGGGTGCCAGGATGCACACCTGAAGCCTCAGCTGCTCGCACAATGGACCTAACCCATTGAATTGATACACGTTTAATCACATTTCCATGGTGCAGGAAGTGGCACGAAAGGTCAATAAGGAAGGCGCTATCGGCCAATGTGGCTGGGCGATTCGGGAGTTAATCTCTGACCATAACCCAAGCATTTACTACGAGGAGATTAAGATATGGCTCAACGAAACATTCATGAGTGGCTTGAAGCATATGGAGAGAGTCACCAGAACAAGACCAACAAGCTGATTCACTGGATCTGTGTGCCCGGTATATTTTTAACCATTGCGGGTTTACTCTGGGCGATTCCCGTTCCCGAATTTATGGCTGAGGTCCCGTATCTAAACTGGGGAACTCTGACGCTTGTGCCGATAATTCTCTTCTACCTCAGACTCTCTGCGAAGCTTGCTGCAGGCATGACCTTGTTTAGCATCGCCTGTGTTGCTTTCGTTGCATGGTACGCAGAGCAGGGACCCTTTGGGTTGGCAGTGACCTGTCTATTCTTTTTCGTCGCCTTTTGGATTTTGCAATTCGCAGGACACAAGATTGAAGGCAAGAAGCCATCTTTTATGGAAGACCTACAGTTTTTGTTGATTGGGCCAGCTTGGGTCATCGGATTTACCTACCGTAAGCTCGGAATCCAATTCTAGTCTCTAAATTTTAGTGTTTTTGTCTATTTGCATGCGCATTGAACCCAGGTTTTGTGGAATAGTCTCCCTGCGGTGCTTTAATAAGTACAAGGTCGTAATCTGGCTTTTGACAGTTTAGAATTTTTCTACAAAGGCCGCAGCAAGGGGGATAGCAATGCGTCGTATTGCGTCAGGGATAATTGTTGTTGGCATGGTGTGGCTCGCTGCGTGTAGTGAAGATGGTTTGCAGGCAGTTCCGATTCCAGATTGCGAAGATGGCAATGCCTGTACCACAGGTGAATACAGCCAAATTAGCAACGCATGTGTCTTTACAGCGATAGAAGACGGCTCGGATTGCCCCAGACCTGTGTGTTTCGCGCTCATCCTGCTTTGAAGGCCGCTGCGTCTCGGATGAGTTTGTTGATTGCGCCGATGGCAACCCGTGTACCGGGGATATGTGCAATAGCTCCACGGGTGAATGTACGAATCCCATTGTGAGTGATGGTACAGCCTGTCCAGTAGACGACCTTTGTTACGTTACTTCCGAATGTATCGAGGGCGCTTGTACGCCAGCCGAACCGGTGGTGTGTGATGATTTCAACCCATGCACAGCAGGAACTTGTCTCAACGAATCAGGCGATTGTAGTTTTGAAAACCTACCCAATGGAACGCCGTGCGGTGAAGAGATGATATGTGAAGAAGGGGATTGTATTCCTCTTGACGAGCCGCCATCAGCCCCGGTTGTGGAGATCACACCTGACAGCCCGGTGGATTCGGAAACACTGACTTGTACAATTGTAGGGGAGAGCATTGATCCCAATGGAGATGTCATCACCTACAGTTACAAGTGGCTTATCAATGGAGTGGTATCACCGGAGTATGTTGACGCTGAGATCCCTGGGGTCGAAACCCAAGCCTGCGATACATTTACTTGCGTTGTCACGCCAACCGCTAACGACGTGAATGGGCCGACTGGGGAAGACACCGAGCTGATTGCTCCCAATGATGTTTGCTTTGGTTGCCCAAGCATCAATGACCTAGATGGCGATACGATTTTGGATTCCGTAGACAACTGCCCACTGATTGCGAATGTGGAGCAAGAAGACGTTGATGGCGATGGTTTAGGAGATCCGTGTGACCTGTGCTGGCTTGACGGAAATGCACCGTTTACTTTGCAAGAGAGTGTGACGAGTGCTGGAGTTGTGATCAGTAATACCCAAGTCAACGATCAAGGCCCCGTACACGACCAAATCCCCGCTGCAAGCAGTGTGAATGTTAAGTTTGATTATTCTGTGATTGGCGCAAACTGCGACAGCTGCCCTGGATGCGTTACACAATACTCCTTGGGTTTTTCTCCTGGTCACGAATGTGCGGGTTCAGCCGGAGAGCACAATTGCTTTTACAGTGGCGGTTCAGGTTGTTACGGAGCCAACAATGGTTCCGTGGACGTCGACCTTGCAACACCGGTAGAGCCGGGTATGTATTTCCTCACGCCGAAAAGAAGCTGGCATTATTCTTGTTCGCAGGCTGTTGATGCGGGCTGGCTAATGTCGCCAATCAATCCAAACATTGCGGTTGCCGCCATGTGCGTTGGAGCGTCTTGTGATGATGGCAATCCATGTACCAATGATATCTGGAATGCGAGTACGGGTGAGTGTAGCCATACTCTCGTAGAAGATGACACGCCGTGCAGCGACGATATGTGTGTGCCTGCCACCTGCCAGGAGGGTGTGTGTGTAGACGATGAACCCGTTGATTGTGACGACAGTGAGCCATGCACTGAAGATACATGCGGCGCCTTGGATGGCGAGTGCTCCTATATGACACTTCCCGATTACACACCGTGCGGTGATGGGCTGGTCTGTATCGATGGCGACTGTATCAATTTGCAATCAGACTTCGAAGTAGAGATTGATCCAGAAGAGCCACGTGAGAACAATGATTTGCAGTGTATCGTGACCACCCCGGCGATAGATCCCAACGGTGGCACAGTGAATTACACGTTCGAGTGGTCTGTTGATGATGGTGAAGGCGCAGCTTACAACGGTATGGAAACGATTCCTGCAGATGCTACGGAAGCCTGTGAAAATTGGACGTGTGCGGTTAAGGCCGTGTTTGATGGTATTCCTGGCCAGCTCGCCACCGACTCCGTTGTGATTATGCCAGCGGATGTTTGTGAAGGGTGTCCAACGGAAGGTGACCAAGATGGTGATGGCATTCTCGATATCGACGACAACTGCATCTTGATGCTTAACCCTGACCAAGCCGATACAGACGGAGACGGAGTAGGCGACTTGTGTGATACCTGCTGGCTCGATGGCCCGACGCCTCTGATGATGGGCGGTAATGTAAGCTATGCGGGTCTTGAAATTACGAATGCTGTACTCAACGGAGCAGGAACCACTTCTACCAGCATCGGAGCAGGTGAAAGTTTTACGGTATCGTTTAACTACAATGTCGACGGCGGCTCTTGCGGTTGTCCCGGCTGCGTGACCCAGTATTCACTTGGAGTCTCCACGGCTTCAGCATGTATTGGACCCAGTGAAGACTATGAATGCTTTAGCAGCGGTGGTAGCGGTTGCTACGGGGCTTATGGTGGAACGAAAACTTTGAACCTAGAAGCACCCACTGAAGAAGGAATGTATTTTATTACTCCGAAGCGCAGCTGGCACTATTCATGTGCTCAGGCAAACTCGGCCGGTTGGATGAATCCAATTACAAATCCAAGTAAGGCTGTGGTCGCATTCTGTGTAGGGGCACCTTAAGCAGCGATGCGGGGTTAATTCATTTCGAGCGGCCAGATAAAATTGACAGCGCCCACAGCATCTAGGTCAAATCCGCCTGACGGAGCGGTGCCAGTTTCTGCCAAATCTCGAATTCGGATAAAGCTGATTTGAGTTAAGCCTAAATCTGCGAGGTCGTAGCCATCGCCGCCAGCCGTCTGAGGGTCTAGGATGAAGTCGTCATCAACTTCAAAAGACTGTACGGTGCGCCACCCTGCGCAGTGACCGTAGTCCGTCATAGGTTCGTCCGGGACAAGACAGGGGAATACATGCCAGGTCTCACCATCTTCACTGACGGAAACTTCACCCAGTTCGGCCCAAATCTCCGCAGGGGAGTTGTTGACCCAAAATGGGTTTTCGAAAACGATAAAGTCTGGTCCCGGACCGTCAACAACTTTAAAGCCGCCCAAGCCTAGGGTAATGGTTCCACCAATTCCTAAGGAAAGCACATCCATACCCCCGGCATTGTTGCCTGTGCCAAGAGGTGGGCCCAGCACAACATCGGGGAAACTATCCATCCCGTAACCAGCTTCCTCGCCGGCGTCAAAAGCAATCACTTCCGAGGCGAACACATTTTTTTGATTGGACGGATCGATGACGCCGCAGCTTGTCACGAAGAGGCTGAGTGAAGCGATTATTAGGGGTTTTGAATACAGCATGGTTTCTCCAAGTTGTCGGTATGCCAGCTCAAACCGGCTCTATCAAGCGCTTCAATATTGATGTTTATGAGACCCGCTTGCTTGGGAGCAGCTGACTATTTCCATCCCATCAGCCACACGCTCTCATCTTGCAGGTCCTGCCAGTTAAGAACGAACTCACGTTTGGAATAGACGGCTTCCAGGGCACAGGCCACAATCTCGTCCTCTTCCTCAATGAGCCGTGTAACCATGAAGTGTTTTTCTTTCTGAGTGGGGTTAACGGCGGTCCATTTACTGGATTTAAGCTTTTTTGGATTGATGCGATTCATAAGAGAATCCGTGGGTAGATGGTTGAAATCAGTATATATTTGCCGCCAAAGAATGCCCAAGGCGAGGTCCTAACCTTCTTCTACCCATTTCTAAGGCTTGTAACAATTTAGTAATGCGTTTAGAGCGTTTACAGACCCCGCACAGACTTAGGAGAAGGTCATGAATATGCCACGCGTTACTCTGATTACAGCTCAGATTTTGATTCTCATTGGAGGCTTTGGCTACACGATGTCGGGCGCCAAAACATCTCTGATCCCAGCGTTTCTCGGAGCGCTTCTGGGTGTGTGTGGCATGTTGGCGACCAAAGAAAAGTTCCGTATGCATGCGATGCACGGAGCTGCCTTGGTTGGATTGCTGGCGATAGGTGGAACGGTTGGAAGTATCCCTAAGGTCATTTCCTTAATTGGCGGCGGTACAGTTGAGCGACCTTTGGCGGTTCAGTTGCAATCGGCAACCTTTGCCGTGTCTGCAGTCTTTATGGTGCTTGCCGTGAATTCATTCATTCAGGTACGTAAGATGCGCAAAGCTCAAGAAGGTTAAACCTTGTTTGAGCTTTTACCGTCGCAACCTACCGCGGTGCTTTCTCGTGTAGTACACGCGAACCTGTGATGCCCTGCTCCGGGACATTGTAGACTTCTCTCAGCTCACCCACACTCAGTTTAAGAAACGCTTCATAATTTTCGAAGGTTGTGGCTGGTAAGTGTGTGCTGTTGCGTCCGGCACGCCAGGCTTTTAGAGTCCGCCGTGGGCTGTGACAAAGCCCCAGCAATGTTCCAAAAAAGACAATGGCTCTTACATAGAAACCGAATACCCCGACGCCTCGCCGCAGCTCCCAACCGGAAATCTCTGCCTCACCGATTGGGTCGGTCCCGTAACCGGTCACAAGGTGGTGGAGGTCATGAAAGCGAACCGCAATCTGCCTTTGAGGCGGGTTAGGCAAAGGAAATGTGATACCCCAAAAGGTAATGCTCACGACTGAAAGGTCATATTCCTCTGTCGTGAACCCATTCTCGTCCAGATATGATTTCAGTCCTTGCTGAACGCTCCAATCCGGTGGAACTGGGCTAGTCAGTGGGTGTAGGCTCATATCCAGTGGCTAATGGATAAAGCATTCAAAATCAATAAACTCTTGTTTTTGGGGCTTACTAGACGGCTATACTCATAGGGCTTTCGACGACAGACTGTATTTGAATTGGGGGAGATGTAATGGCTTTGAGAAAAAAGATGATGAGTGCGATGGCTTGGGCAGCCGTCCTATTTTGGACAAGCGGATGTGGCTCGGACGTAGAGCCGGTTGGCAATTGCGGGGAGTATCAAAGCTTTGAGGGAATCATCACCATCGAGAGCATTGAAGATCCGGTAGACGATAGTTGGAATGCTTGTGACTCCGGCTCTAAAGTAGTGACCTATGTCTTTAGTGCAACAGATACATCCATCGATCCTGAGAGATACTCTGTATCCTCTGCAGGCTTTAATGAGTCGTTTACAACGTTGGTCGATTCTAGCGGACGGCTTCTGGCCGATACTTGTGTTGAATCCATTGGGCTTGAAGTAGGGCAAACTTTTCCTGCTACCCGAAGCATTGGCGGCGCACCCTGTACACCCCTGATTGATTACTTCGAGGACCTCCAGACCCAAATCAATACTTGCGAAGCCGACTGCGACTAACTTTCTTACCGAGCTGAACTCTGATGCATCGGGTCATGACCAATCTATTTTTAATGTTATTTCTCTCTGAATAACTGTAGGCGGGGATTCGTCTGCGTGCGTGACAATCAATTGAAATAGAGTTAGTTTTTGCGTCGCAGGTACATGATTGACCTGTAATGACTGCATGAGGAATCTAGGAGTTAAGAATGAAGCGAAGTCTGAGGTTTATCGCCATCTGGGCGCTGGGTGTGACGATGATAGTGGGCTGTACTGAGGCCGAGCCCGAGGGAACGCAGACAGATCCTACTGATGCTGCCGACACTTCAGATGCCAGCGATGCCACGGATGCTTCAGACGCCGCCGATGCTTCAGATTCAAGCGACCCGGAAGAAGTGGACCGAAGCAGTGAGGTTTACGACCGTGCCCGTTTGCTCGATGTTAAAATAGAAATGAGTCCTGCCGATTGGGAGACGATGCGTAATCAAACTCGCACCACTGCAGATCTTGGAATCACGGCCGATTGCAAGCCTTCGGTAAGCCCAGTTGAATCTCCTTTTACTTGGTTCAGCGGGCGGGCCATTGTGGATGGTGAAGTCTTTCAGAACGTTGGGCTTCGTAAGAAGGGTTTTATTGGTTCTTTGAGCGAAGATAAGCCGTCGATTAAAATCCGTTTCGATAAGTTTGAAGAGGACCAAAAATTCCTCTCGGTGAAACGTTTAACCCTCAACAACACAGTTCAAGATGGCTCTTTTGTTCATCAGTGCATGGCCTATGACTTATTCGCCGCAGCAGGTGTGCCCGCTCCGCGTTGCAACTTTGCTCATGTGCATGTGAATGGCGCCGACCTTGGACTCTATGTGAATGTAGAGAGCATCAAGAAGCCGTTCATTCGTCAGCATTTTTCCGACGACGACGGTAATCTTTATGAAGGCACGCTCAGCGATTTTCGTGAAGACTGGACGGGAACTTTTAATCAGAAGACCAACGAAGATGAGCTTTCCAAAGACCGCATCAATGCCATTGGCGAAGCATTGAAGGTGCCAGATGACCAACTTGTTGAAGAATTATCCAAGCTCATCAACTTTGACCAATTCCTCAATTTCTGGGTGGTGGAAACACTCACGGCGCATTGGGATGGTTATGCCGGTAACACGAATAACTATAGCCTCTATGACGACCCGACCTCAGGCAAAACGCATTTTATTCCTTGGGGAACGGACCAGACTTTTGAGGTTCAGTACATGCTTTTTGAGCAGCAGATTGCTCCCAGGTCGATCAATGCAGCCGGACTTCTTACTCGGCGCCTGTACCTAAGCGAGGAAGGCCAGCAGCTTTATGTCGAGCGGCTTCTGTCTATCTTAGATGCCTATTGGGATGCGGACGCTTTAGAGGCTTCCATTGATCAGATGGTAGAGATTTTCAGTCCAGTGATGCTGGCGAGCGAGCAGGGACCGTTCCAGGCAGGCTTGGCTGAAACCAAGGATTTTATTCGTGGGCAAGATGCGCAGATTCGCAACGAAATTGAAACCGGGCCTCAGCCCTGGACAGCCGGCCTAAGAGCCGACCTGTGCGGTGGTGTGATTGACGGTACGGGCACAGCGGCGGAAAGCCTTGAATGGCAGGCTGTCATTGGGCTCTCAGACACAACCGGAGAACTCAATTACACACGTATCAGTGCAGAAGGCCGTTGCGAATTCACCTCTGAGCTTACTGGCGTAGCTTCTACCGACAACTGCGGTGAGGGTTGTACATTTGCCAGGGAGATGACCCTCGGCGAGGCCGTCGTTGAGGATGCAGCCAGCTCCGATTGTAATGCTGATGAGTTGGTGGATGCAGGTGAGGTGATTCAGTTTGCTCAATCCGAAGTGTATTTGGGTGATTTTCAGGAGACTCCATTTTATGCCCTATGGGAATACGAAGATGGTGCTTGGGAGCCGGTTCCTGGAGCCTACAGCATTGTCTTTGGCGACTTCGTCTCTGGCGCTTGGTATTTTGGTATAAGCGCCGATTAAGCGATGGCGCTTGCTTAATTTTTTCAGTGATTTAGCTCTTGATTTCGCGTTGCTCTGAAGTGGCGCAAGCAGTAATGTGGCCTCGCAACTTTTACGCGAAGCAGGAGCGAGAATGTCTACGTTGATTCTCCTGAAATCTGGTGAAGTCTATAATCCTGCGTCTTTAGGCATACAGGATGTTTTGATTGCAGGAAATCGAATTGCGGCGATTGGTCCGAATCTGGGACAAGGCCCAACTGACTGGCCGGTCGAGGTGATCGACTGCTCCGGAAAGCTAGTCATTCCGGGTTTGATTGATCTCCATACCCACATGACGGGCGGCGGCGGTGAGGCAGGAGCTTCTACCAAAGTACCGGCCCCATTTCTTTCAAACTTCACCACGGCGGGCGTGACCACGGCGGTGGGTTTGCTCGGCACCGACGGAACGACACGATCTATTTCTGAACTGCTTGCAGCGGCACGAGGTCTCTCTGAATTGGGCCTTAACGCATTGTGTTACACCGGAAGTTACGATGTTCCACCTCCAACCCTTACGGGTTCAGTGAGAAGCGACATCGTAAATATCGATCGAATCGTTGCCTTGGGCGAGCTCGCAATCAGTGATCATCGAAGCTCACAACCAACTTTCGACCAGGTGATTCAGCTGGCTGCACAGGCACATGTTGCCGGCATGATGACAGGCAAAGCAGGGCTTGTTCATTTTCACCTAGGCGATGGTGACCGCGGTCTTGATATGCTTCGCCGCGCTGCGTCTGAAACTGAGTTACCCAAAAGAACCTTTCATCCTACCCACGTAAATCGCAATCCCAGCTTATGGGAAGAGGCAATGGATTTAACCAAGCTTGGCTTCACCATTGATATTACAGCCTTTCCGAAAGCGGCGGGTGAGCGAGGCGCCGGGGAGTATCTGGCTGAGTACATCGACCGCGGCCTACCTATGAACCAATTGACCCTCAGTTCAGATGGAGGCGGTTGTTTGCCAACGTTTGATGGTGATGGTGTTTTGGTGAAGATGGGCATCGGTTCAAGTTCAACTTTACTTGAGAGTATCCGCGAAGCCCGTGCATTGGGTGCCCCACTGGAGAAGCTTTTGACCACCTGCACATCCAATGCCGCCGAGCTTTTTCGGTTTCATGGGCGAGGGCGGATAGAGAAGGGTAACGTGGCAGACCTCGTGATTTGCAGCGAGGCATTGGAAGTAGAATCCACGTTGGCCGAAGGTCGATTTTTAGTCCGAGATTCCAGCCCTACTGTTCGGGGCGTTTTCGAGAGTTCATAAGAGTTTTTATTATCGTCATAAAGTTGGCTTTTTCTAGTGTCAGGGTCGTTGATTCCCAGCGAACAGGGCGCTAAAAGGGCCCGACTTTTAAGGAGGGGATTCGTCGTGCCATCACCCAGTCAAGAAGCAGTAGCCAGAGGATTTATTGTCCCAATTGGCGGCGCTGAAGATAAAGTTGCAGACCAAGTTGTTCTGCGTAAATTCTTAGAGCTTTCTGGAGACAAAGACGCTCACATTGTCATCATACCAACTGCATCGCAGCTTGAAGACACTGGCGACCGTTATGTGAAAATCTTCGAAGAGCTTGGAGCGGGTTCTACCGATGTCCTTCGCATCACCGAGCGTGACGACGCGAAGTGTCCTGATCGAGTAGAGCGTCTGCAGAAAGCAACTGGCGTTTTCATGACCGGTGGCAACCAGCTGCGCTTGTCTACTATTTTAGGTGGAACGGAATTGGCTACCAATTTACGCCGGCTCAATGCCGCGGGTGTTCACATTGGTGGAACGTCTGCTGGCGCCGCTTTTATCAGTGAGCACATGATTGCTTATGGTGCTGAGGGCTCCACCCCTGAAGGTGGCATGGTTACTTTGGCCCCAGGTCTTGGTTTGTCGAATGCGGTCATTGTTGATCAGCATTTTCGTCAACGCGACCGCTTGGGGCGTTTGCTCTCGGCTTTGGCTTTCAATCCCTTTATGATTGGGATTGGGCTGGATGAAGATACTGCCGCATTTATTGGTCCCGACAATCTTATTAGAGTGTTAGGAAACGGTGCCATAACAGTTGTTGATGTCTCTGAACTTGCCCATTCAAGTATGGCCGATGTTCGAGAAGGTGAGCCCGTAGAATTAATCGATATTCGTCTACATGTACTTGGCCATGGCAGTCGCTATTGCCTAGACAGTCGCAAAGCAGAAGCTGGCTCGCAGCGTTAAACAGGGTTCCCCCGTTCTATATTGAGGTGTCATATGTTGGTTCTTGAAAGACGTAGTTACGTTGGACCTAATCTTTACGCGAACTTTCCAGTCATCCGTTTTACGGTTGATTTGGGACCATTGGAGAAAAATCCTTCGGCCGTTATTCCGGGCTTTGTGGATGCGCTTGTCGAGGCTGTTCCTGGTCTTCATGAACATGGCTGCTCTTATGGTGAACCGGGTGGATTCATTCGTCGTCTTCGCGAAGACGAAGGCACTTGGATGGGACACATCTTTGAGCACGTAGCGATTGCGTTGCAAAACCGCGCGGGCTGTAAATCTGTTTCGTTTGGGAAAACCCGTTCAGCGGATGCACCCGGTGTTTATCACGTTGTTTACCAGTACGAAGAAGAGTGGGTGGGTAAAGCGGCCGGTGAGCTCTCTTTAGATTTGCTTCACCACTTGTTGCCAGACGAATTGTGCCCAGGTGTCGAACAAGACGCCGACTTCGATTTCGAAGGTAAAATGGAAGACCTGATTCGGGCCGCTGAGCGTCGCGCATTGGGACCATCAACTGGCTCACTCGTTCGTGCAGCCGAAGAACGCGATATTCCATGGCTTCGCCTCAATGACTACAGCTTGGTGCAGTTTGGCCATGGTCAAATGCAGCAGCGTATTCAAGCGACCATCACCAGCGAAACTCGGCACATCGCAGTTGAAATCGCTTCTGATAAAGAAATGACCAATCAAGTGCTGGGTGATGTCGGACTACCGGTTCCGAAGCAGTACTCAGTTTATCGTGAAGAAAGTGCACTGCGTGCTGCGAAGCGCTTGGGTTATCCTTTGGTGGTCAAGCCCTACAACGCCAATCATGGCCGCGGCGTAAGCATCGGACTTACAACTGACGAGCAGGTCATTAAGGCGTTTAACCAGGCCCGTGAACACAGCCGCTGCGTATTGTTGGAAACCTATATCTCAGGTTTTGACCACAGAATGCTCGTGGTAAACAATGAATTGGTCGCTGTTTCTAAGCGGGTACCAGGGCATGTGGTTGGAGATGGTGAGCGTACGATTGCTCAACTCGTCGACCAAGTGAACGAAGACCCACGACGTGGTATTGGCCATGAAAAAGTTCTCACACGCCTTGAACTCGATTCCCAAGCAGAGCGCTTGCTTAAGAAGGGCGGGCACACGGCTGAAACCGTGCTGCCGGCTGGAACTATTTTCTACATCCGTTCTACCGGTAACCTCTCTACAGGTGGCACGGCGATTGACGTGACAGATATTGTTCACCCCGACAACCGCGAAATGGCAGTTCGTGCTGCAGCCACCGTGGGCCTTGATGTTTGTGGGGTAGACTTCCTCACACCGGATATCAGCCGTTCATACAAGGAAATTGGCGGAGGTATTTGTGAACTCAATGCTGCACCTGGTTTTCGTATGCATGTGGCGCCGAGTGAAGGTCAGCCTCGCGATGTTGCCGGTGCGGTTATTGATATGCTCTTCCCGCAAAATGCTCCTTCGCGGATTCCAATTGCGTCCATTACGGGTACAAACGGCAAAACCACCACCACCCGAATGCTTGCTCACATCCACAAGATGGCAGGAGAGCAGGTTGGTATGACAACCACCGATGGTATCTACATCGACGGCCAACTTAGTGTCGAAGGTGATATGACCGGGCCAGTTTCATCGCAGATGGTTCTTCGAGACCCAACCGTAACTGTAGCAATCTTGGAAACAGCCCGTGGGGGACTTCTCAAAAAGGGACTTGGTTACCGACGTCCCAATGTGGCGTGTTGCCTAAACGTGCAGTCTGACCACTTGGGCCTTCGAGGTATCGACACCTTGGACCAGCTTGCGGAAGTTAAGCGTATTCCTATTGAGGTGGCTTCAGACACGGTTGTGCTAAACGCCGACGACCCACGTTGTTTACGAATGGCCGTGAAGGCTGTCGCTGAGAACGTATGCTATGTGACCCTCAACCCAGAACATGCTTTGGTCCGCGAACACATTCGTGCGGGCGGTCATGCGGTTGCTCTCGAGAAGGGTATCAATGGCGAGATGATCAGTATCTTCGCCAATGGCTCCCATATTCCATTACTCTGGACGCATTTGATTCCGGCCACCCTCGAGGGTCAGGCAATGCACAACGTTCAGAACGCAATGTTTGCCGCGGGTATGGCTTACGCCATGGGTGTGAAGCTTGATGACATTCGTCAGGGTCTGCGCACATTTGATACCACTTACTTTCAAGCGCCAGGTCGCATGAACGTGTTTGACCAGAATGGCTTTAAAGTTATTTTGGATTACGGGCACAACCCGGCGGCTGTTGAAGCCATGTGTACTTTGGTCGACAGACTTGTTGAGTCGGATGCATTGGGTACGAATGGTAAGCGCATTTGTGTGCTTTCCGCTCCAGGTGACCGCCGTGACGAGGACATTGCTGAAACGGCTAAGGTCGCTGCGGGTCGCTTTGACCGCTACATCTGTAAGCGTGACGACCATCCACGGGGCCGAGCTGAAGATGAGGTTCCACGTATGCTCAAGGAATCTTTGATGGCGGCAGGAGTTGAAGAGTCTCAAATTGAGCTAATCATCTCAGAAGAGGAAGCTGTTGATACAGCTCTTGAGAAATGTCAGCAGGGTGACTTACTTCTGATTTTCGCTGACCACATTTCTCGCACGTGGAAACAAATCGTTCAGCGTGGTGAGGGCCAGGTAGAGAAGCCTGAAGCTGTGCCAGCGGCCACGCCAGGAATGCAGGTTGAAGAGAATTATCCTGAATTTGAACCACCGGCAGGGCAAAAAGTAGTCCGTGATGGACGCGGTGTCTTGTTGGCGGTGGATGAAGAGGCCGATTGATGAGAGTGGAGACAGTTCACCGAATCACCGGTTTACACCTCCTGCTCGACGACACCGGGGCTGCCGCTTGGCTTGATTTTGATGCAGGTGATGATTGGGCAGCTCTCAGGATCTCTCTGCTTGAGCGGGTTCACCGGGCCTGTGAGCACGCAGGGTTTGGGAAGCCGCCAATTCTCGAGCATTACTACGAAGGCGGGGTGGCGCTAGCGCTTAAGGCACAGCCTGATGCACTTTATACAATGTGCGCTGTGCTGGAGTGGGCAACCAGTGATGATGGTGAATCCGGTGAATTTTGGGACGCCATTCTTAGCGAAAAAGCCACTGAAGAACGTCCTCGGCTCAATGCTTGTCATGCTTGGGCGCGCAAGCACGGGCTTCCTGCTCTTGATGATGAAGATGCGTTTACACTCGGAATGGGAAAACACTCCACCACGTGGCCACTGGAGAGCTTACCAAGTGACGAGCAACTCGCGCAGGCAGAGGCAAAATCTATCCCTCTTGCCTACCTAACGGGTACCAACGGTAAAACGACCACCACCCGGATGGTTGCAAGAATTGCCCAAATGTCCTCGCTTAAACCCGGTAACACCTCCAGTGATGGCATTATTGTGGATGGCCAGGCCATTGAAGAAGGTGATTGGACAGGCCCAGGTGCTGCGCGAATGGTCTTACGGCACCCTGATGTTGATGTTGCTTTACTCGAAACGGCACGCGGCGGTCTGATGCGCCGAGGCTTGGTTCTGCCTAGTGCGGACGTGGCATTGGTGACGAACATCAGTGCAGACCACCTTGGTCAGTGGGGCATTCTGGATGTGCACGACCTCGCCGACGCCAAGCTCGTTGTAGCGCGAGCATTGAAGCCCGGCGGTACGCTTATCCTAAATAAAGATTGTCCCATTTTGGGTTCAGCTTTTGAGCGTATGGATGCGTCATTTAAAGAAAATATCGATGTTGCTTGGTTTTCCACCAAGGAAGATACCGACACGAGCGGTCTTGCTGGTTGGTTGAATGGCGACGAGATTGTGTTACGCACGGGCACGAACACCGAGCTTCGTCTAGCGGTGAAGTCCATCCCGCTGACATTGGGCGGAACCGCTCTGCACAATATTCAAAATGCTATAGCGGCAGCTCTAGTGGCATGCGCATTCGATTTACCTGCATCAGGAATTCAAGAAGGATTAAGTTCCTTAATGCCCAATGTTGAAGATAGCCGCGGGCGTTCGAATTTATATGCCGTGGATAATAAGTATCTACTTTTAGATTTCGCGCACAATCCAGGTGGTCTGAAAATGATGGCTGAGCTTTCCAAGAGATGGCCGGCAGGTGGTCGCTATTTCTTAATGGGACAGGCAGGGGATAGAACAACTGCATTGGTCAAGGAGCTGGCTGAGGAAGCGGTGGCTATCGGTCTGGACCATGTAGTTGTGAAAAATTTACCCGGGCATTCCTACGAGAGAGACGCCAACGAGGTTGCACAATCTCAAGTGGCGGCTCTTTATAAAGCAGGGCAAAAAGAGGGCAGCGTAACCCACGTGCCCGATGAGGTAGAGGCGGCAGAAGCCCTCATCGATATGGCGGATGAGCATTCGTTGATATTTTTAATTGCTCACGAAAATGTAAATGGTGTGATGGAAATGCTGGAGCGCCGAAATGCGGTTCTGGCAACTTTGCCGGATGAACTCACTCGCTAAGCATCCTGTTTTAGGGATTCAGCCGTCAAGTCTTACATCTCTGACCTGTTCGGTTCCTGATTAAGTCAGCGGTGAGCTGATGAGCGACCGAAGTACTGAGTTCAGAGCAACTCTTCGAACCCTGCGAAGATGGAGACAGCGTCGGTGGCTTGATTCGCGTTGCGATTAAGCAGGCCAGATCTGAGGACGTTCGCATGATGGCTGCCGAGTACCAGCAGCGTTTCCCTGCTGGTAGCAAGAGGTTGAAGGTGGAAGAACTCCAGAAAATGATTCCGTGATACGGAGGTCCAAAGTCTTGAGCCCAGCGGATGCTAAATCCCCTTGATTTGGTATGAGGTTCGAGCGATGCTCACCGCTATCAACAGTTCCTCGGGGGAGTTCATCGAATGAATCGTTTCTTTTTCAGCTCAATATGTGTTTTGGCTTTAGCTCTTGGTGGTTGCGGCGGTGATGACGAGAGACCTTCCACTGATCCCGGTGATACAAACAACGGCTCCGGTGATACCAATCCTGGTACAGACACAGACACAGACACAACTCCAAGTGAGCCAGGGCGCACTGTGGCAAATTGCGAAACGAATATCGCCGACGATGTTCCAGCATTTTACGAAAAGTATTTTCGCTGCGTGACGATTACGATGGATGGTGATTCTGTTG
>JABJBS010000361.1 GCA_018668695.1 Deltaproteobacteria bacterium | reverse complement strand
TTGCGAGCTACGACACCATTGAGGAGATGGCCAGCCAATATGTAGCTGCCATTCGTTCAAGGCAGCCCAAGGGACCGTACATCTTGGGTGGCTGGTCTATGGGGGCCGTGGTCGCCTTTGAGGTAGCAAGAATCCTCACCGAACAAGGCGAGCAGATTCATACTCTTCAGCTACTGGACGGGCTAGCTCCCGGTACCGGCAGTGAACCTTCAACTGATGATGCTACGGTGCTAAGTCTTTTTGCCAGGGACATCGGATTCGATGACGCGCCGGCGGTTGAGCAATCACAAAACAGTATCGAACTCTTGTATCAAAAAGGCATCACGGAAGGTCTCTTACCTCCTCACCTAAAACTGGAGGACCTCTCTCTGCGTTATGAAGTGAGCCGTCAAAACTTTTTAGCGATGTCACAATACGAGGGGAAATCCTATGCTGGGCCAGCTTCCATCTACAAAGCTGCTACACCCTTGAAAGAGCACGAAAACGCTCCATTGGATATGGGTTGGAGTAGCTGGGTTCAAACAATTATTCGTCAGGAAACGCTTCCCGGCGACCACTTTACGGTTATTCACCAAGACGGGTTAAAGCAGCTTGCGAAAGAATTAAAAGACGCAGTCAAAATGTCCTGACTAGGGGCGGTTGCGCAATTTGATATAAGCGGGAACACCGCCTTTAGGTGTCATCGTAAGTTTGGCTTCCACTTCTGTGGATGCGCTTTCATCAAGCTCGATGGTAAACTTATTCGCCAAGGTTGCTAAGGCAATCACCAACTCGATGGTGGCAAACGTAATTCCGGCACAAATCCTCGGTCCCCCACCAAATGGGATATAGGCAAACTTGGTCCGTTCTTTACTTGCGGACGGCGCGAATCGTTCGGGACGGAATTCAGTTGGGTTGTCCCAGAACTCTGGATGCATGTGCATCGCGTGCCGACTGAACATGATCAGCGAGCCCTCGGGTATCGTCTCCCCCCAAAGTTCATCCTCTTCAATCGCATTGCGGTTCTCGAACCAAAATGGTGGTCCCATACGCATCGCTTCATCGATAACCATTTTTGTATATTTGAGTTTTGAGACATCCTCAGGAGTGGGATCACGGCCGTTCAAAACTGTATCAAGCTCTTCATGGAGTTTGGCCTCAACGTCTTTGTTTTGGGCTAACAAAGACCAAGCCCAGGTTAAAGCTGTGGCAGATGTCTCGTGTCCTCCAAATATCATTGTCACGACTTCGTCGGTTAATTCTTCTCTGGACATCCCCCCCTCAAGCTCCTCATGGCGAGCTCCGAGAAGCAATGAAAAGAGGTCTTGATTTTTCGACCCGCCACGAACCCGTTCATCATAAAGAGCACCGACAAAATCATGAAACTCTCTCAAGACCCGTTTCATTTTGAAATTGGCCGGGCTGGGAAACCAAGGACTGCGAATAACGGGATAAGGCGTCATCCCACTGTACTCATTAATAAATTCACTCCACTCGATAATTTTCGTTCGATAACCTTCGAAATCACTGCTGAAGAGACATTTCCCTGCAATCTCTAGAGTTAGCCTGCTCATATCGCGAGCAACGTTTCGCATGGTTCCATCACCAGAACTTTGTGACCACTCATCAGCCATACCTGCTGAACTCTCGCACATTAGCGGAACCAAGCTACGAACAAAGACGGGTTTGAGTAACGGCTGGATCAGCTTTCTTTGCTTTGCCCAATGAGCACCTTCAGAAGTAACCAATCCCGATTTAAAAACTGCACGAAACCGAGTGTAGATGTCGGTTCCCTTGTCGTATTTCTTATTCGTTTTTTGTAGAACTTGGCGAATCAGATCTGGGTGATTAATGACATAAAAATTTAGAATACCTCGGTAGTGAACAAAGTCGCCAAAGTCATTGGTAAGCATCCGGATGAATGCTTGGGTGTTCCCAGCCACCATCCATTGCTTATACATAAACGGTGCCCGGACCAGTTTTTTTTCAGATGCTAGAAGCGCCGCCTCACTCACTTTTTCCTCCAAAAACCAATAGTTCGAAAACCTAGATTTTCTATAGGCTTAAGCCATTCTGGCTTCATCAATATGATAGCCCTGCTTGCCTGACTCTGTCCAACTCAGTAACTTTATATATATCGTTTGGCCTACCCATAAAATGGGACCGCCAAGAAACCTTGGAGTCAGCTAAAATGTCAGACAACAGCCTAAAAGATGTATACATCACCTCAATTGGCAAATTCCTTCCCGGCAAAGCAATCGGCAATGACGAGATGGAGGACTATCTTGGCATGGTCGGAGGGGAGCCAAGTAAGTACAAGAAACGTATCTTACAAGCTAACGGAATCAAGACTCGCTACTACGCGTTAGACGAAGACGGTAACCGCACTCACCTGGTGGAAGAGATGGCCGCTCATTCTGTAGAGGATGCGCTCAAACGAGGCGGTCACACCGCCGAAGACATTGATATGCTTGCCATGGCGACAACTATTCCAGATGTGCTTATGCCCGGCTTCGCGTCCATGGTTCACGGACGAATTGGCGGTGGTCCGATGGATATTCTCTCCGTAGGCGGAGTTTGTGTTTCCAGCATGGAGGCTATGAAAGGCGCGTGGCAAACCGTCCGAACCGGCGAGCACAAGCTGGTGGTAGCCGGTGCATCAGAACTGCCCAGCGTGTGGTTTAAGTCCAGCCGATTTGAAAAGGAAAGTGAAATTGCAGCTTCGCGAGATGAAACTGCTGAGTCTTTTGATTACTTCAATGCCGACTTTCTAAGATGGATGCTCTCCGATGGAGCAGGTGCAGTTGTTATGCAAGACAAGCCATCCAAAGAAGGTTTATCTCTCAAGATTGACTGGATTGAACTTCGCTCTTATGCACACGAATTTAGCACTTGTATGTATATGGGGACTTCAGACCCAAGTAACCCTACTGTCGAAAACACCTGGGTATCTTATCCAACAATAAGTGAAGCCGAGGCAGACGGACTCCTGGTTATTCGGCAAAATACCAGCCTCCTTGCCGAAGGCATGGTCGCGACTGCGCTGAAAGAAGGTAAGCGTCTCGTGGACGAAGGAAAGATTAAGCCTGAAGAGATTGACCACTTCATGCCTCACTTAAGTTCCTATTTCTTCTATGACAAAATCGAAGCAACTCTTGAAGCCGCAGGGTGTCCTATCCCCGAGGAAAAGTGGTTTACCAATCTTTCCACACGCGGAAATACCGGCTCAGCCAGTATCTACCTCATGCTAGAAGAAGCTTTTAATGAAGGACGCCTTAAAGAAGGTGATGGTATCCTGGCATTTATTCCCGAATCTGGGCGCTTTGCCATCAGCTTGGCTAAGTTCACAGTGGTTGGGCCATCTAAGGACTAAGTCATATTAGGCCATTACAAGCGAGTCCTTAATCCTGACCGGATGGTTGCCAACCCCATGGTTTTCGCTCTACAGGGATATCGTCATTACCAATAGGCTTAGGCGTGGAAGAATCACCAAAATCATTGTCGCCAAAACGGCGGCCCAATAGGCTAGAACCTCTACCCAATATTTGGGATGCGTTGCGTGCAGATCCAATACTCCTGGTGGACCCCAAAGCTTTGGATGTTCAACTCCGAGATGCTAGGCGATGGACGCGCAAGTACCTACTGCCACTGATCCGAGTGGGATGCTTAAGTGCTATCTTCATCGTTCGTATTCTTCGAAGATTATCTCCCTTTCAATTCCAGTCTCAGTGGATATTGAATGTTGTGAGCATTCTGTTCGCAAGACGTGTCGTCTCCCCAGAAGCTCTTTACCTCTTGATTCGTCACTTTCATGTTGAGTCCAATTTAATTAATTTTGTCGCTCGTAATGCTGGCGGATCCGGAATCGAAGAAGCAGGCAATAAACCAAGTGGGCCCGACCAACTCGGTGATGTCGACGGGGTCAATGCCACGATTTTACACGATGCCAATATGTTCAATTTCATTGTCGATATAGGGCATGCACAAGGGGCCAACCTTACCCAACGAATCCCACTCGAAGATATAGATTTCTCATCGCTTCAATTTAAGGAGCCGGAAATCAATCCCAAAGGGAGAATTTTAAATCTGGATTTTGAGTCCACGCTCTATCTTATCGTAGCTTTCATGACGACTTTTCTTAATGAAGACACAGCCGAAAGTGCCGCCAATTCACTGGAACTCGACGAGAGCCTGCTGCACATCATTGCAAATTATACAGGCGATGAGCGCTTTCGAAACTGGGCACCGCTGAAATTCCCGAACTACATACAATGGCCCAAAGATGTGGGTCGTTCACTATTCCTACACATTCTCGCGTTAGAATATGCTCACACTCGCCTTTTACAGCTCAAAGACGAACAAGCAGCTCAAACAGACACTCCCTAAACTCTATCTTTATACAAAGACCGGAAAATGGCCGGAGTGAGTACCAAATCAGCGAACACCGCAAATGCTATCGCTGCAATAATCAATAATCCAAACCACACCAAGCTATAGAGTGTTGCTATTAGACAGGGTGCAATACTCAAAATGAGTACAACACTCGTCGAAACAATCGCACGACCGCTATCACGGGTAGTAGCTTCGATAGCCTCTTCGACCCGGCCACTTAACTTGTAATGATGTTGGAAGTGATGAACGAAGTGAATCGTATCGTCCACACACAGCCCCAGCGCTACCGATGCGATTAAAAGAGTTGAGCCATCAATGGGGATATCTAAAATACCCATCAATCCAACAGTCATCAGAACCGGTAGCAGATTCGGAAACATTGCAACCAGACCTAGCTTCAGATCACGTAGCAAGATGGCCAGAAGGACAGTAATTATAACAAATGCTAAGCCAAAGCTCTTGAGTAAATCAGGTATGAGCGCTCCAAACGCTGAGAGTACCGAGTATAGGAAGCCTGTTGGTTTCACCACCGCGACCTCACTGACGTATTTCTCAATCCCGGCATCGATATGCTTACTAAGCGGCTGATAGGATGTTGCGGGTAGCCAACGCAATGTAAACTGCATCTGAGTTTTATTGAGGTCTGAAGTTGCGAGTCGCATCAAATCGTCAGGCGCTGAGTTTTCAAACAAGAACAATATATCCGTCGCCTGCGCCGTACTGTCCGGCATACGATAATATTCCTGGCTACCCCCATGGAGTGCGCGATTTGTTTCACGAATAATATCGAGGATACTGGTTGATTTCTTAACTATCTTCTCACCGCTATTCGGATCTACGAAAGACAGAAGGTGTTCCTCAAGCTGCACCAAGGCCCTCAGCGTTTCGATATCCTGTATCTTCTTACCTTCTTTCATCTCAATCAGAAGTAAGAACTGCGCCACTCCCCCCACATTGTTATCAATCAGGTCAAATGCTTGGTGTAATTCCTCAGACTCAGGAAACCATGCTAACTGATCATGGTTCACGCGTACTTGGCTTGTAAATAATAGCGCGCCTACTCCGATCAGAAGACCTAGCCACAAAGCTTTATGACGGGCACGTTTTTGAAAGATGGGATCCTGGCTAGCCGCATAGATTCCACCAGAGAAACCGCTGCAACGCCTAAGAAATCGGTCGAGCCAATCCTTTCCACCACCTTCGCTGGCACCCAAAAGGCTGCGTTTGTTCATACTGAGTACTGGCGGCAGAACCAAGGTTGTCGCTATGAACGCAATAAGAACTCCGAATGCGCCCAAAGTACCAAGCTGAATAATGGGCTTTAGACTCGCCGTCCTAAATGAGATCAAACCAACCATCGTTGTCAGTGATGTGAAAAATATAGGTACACCGGCTGCCTGCATCGAACGGATAATTGCCGAAGCATTTTCGCACCCAGATCGCCGCAGGTCTCTATAAAGGGATTGAACGTGAATAGCATCCGCCACCCCAACGCAGGTGAGAAAAACAGGAACGATGCTGTTAAGATAATTTAAACTCATCCCGAGAATCGACATCAGACCTAAGGTAAATATATTTGCAATCGAAATGATAGCCAATGGAGCAACGACTCCAATAGGATGACGGTAAATCGCTAACAAGGCCCCAAACATTAAAATTGATGCCAGAATAAATGCCAATCCCATATCGATAATTGTTAGCTCATTGATTCGTGCATTCATCGCGGCACCGCCGCCGGTCTTTGTAACAAAGCCCTTCTCAACGTGCTTTTGGGTCTCATCTAGAATTGCATTATAAAGTGCAACAAGACTCTGCTCGGTAACGACTTGCGCTCGAACTATCACAAGCGCATGACGCCCCTCGGCACTCACCAGCCGGTTACGGTAGGTACGCTCACTAAGAACACGTTCTCGAAATGAATCCAATGGACCAGAAACCGGCCAGGAATCCCGTAAATCACCTACCGACACGCCATCGGTGGTCGCCCTCGTATCCCGCACTCCAGCCAACGAGATGACTTCATCGATGATGGTGCCGCCCTCTTCATCGCCCCACCCATCATCATCAAAACCATCTATTAAGTCGGGGCTACCTTCTCCACCCTCCTCGGATCCAAACCCTTGCAGATAATCAAAATCAATATCGATTGCGGCCAAGCCATTATGCAAAGAATCTAGTTTCTCAAGAAATGGACGGGTGAAAACATCGCCCTCGACGACCACAACAAAAAGTTGGTCCTGGCCAAACTCCTCACGTAATTCGCTTAGAACGACGCTCGTTCTACTTCCAACTGCCTCGAATACTTCCGGACTGTTATCGATTGTTAAACCACGTGTTGCGATCTGGAACATCATCGCTAAAACACCCAAAAACACGAACCCGAGAGTAAGAAACGGAAACCTTAAAGTTATCCTAGTGATACCAGCAAAGAAGCCTCTTTCCTCGTGACTATGATCCATCTCAAACACGCCCCTCTTCTCATATTCACAACGGCAACGCCCATGCGACAAGTGCAAGCGTCTTCCAGATTCTCGCAGATGAAGAAGGCTCGAACAAATCGATTAAGGATTTGAAATCATGCAGGTTTTAACCATCCGCCGATTTGCGAAAGGATATTCAACGCATCTCGAAGCGCAGGCTTTTCACCCACCCCCTTGACTCGTCGCGTTATCTGCCCCAAGTACAAACATCGTCAACAAACTGCCTGTATGGAGCGTTCATGAAATACAATCCCGACCTAAACACACAGCTCGCTGCAGCAGTAAACGGCAAACGTATCCTCATCACAGGCGCCAGCAGCGGCGTGGGCCTCGCGATGGCGCGACAACTTGCTTCGTCCGGTGCCCGGCTCATCCTGGTGGCACGTTCCGAAGACAAGCTGCTCAACGCTCAAAAAGAAGTTGCTCGCAGAGGCGGCCATGCCGAAATTTATACATGCGATTTAAGTGAAGATGACGACACCAAAAAGCTTACAGAGAGCGTAAATGCAGACCTTGGTGGCGTTGATATTCTAATCAACAATGCAGGTCGCTCCATACGTCGCCCTGTTACCGAATCCACGGACCGCCTGCACGACTATCGGCGCACAATGGAGCTGAATTACTTCGGTTCTATTCGTCTCATTTTGGCTTTTCTTCCAGGGATGCAGGCACGTGGCGAGGGACACATCCTGAATATTCTTACAATGGGCTGCCAGGTCCGAACGCCCAAGTTCTCAGCTTACATCGCCAGTAAGTTGGCGCTCGACGCCGCCAGCCGCTGCATGGCCGCTGAACTCAAAGATCAGAATATTAAAATGACACAGGTCTACTTACCCCTCGTCCGCACGCCTATGATCTCTCCAACTGAGCTCTATAACAACGTGACTGCAATGCACGTTGATTCAGCTGCGGAACGCACCCTGGAAGCCCTCGTGACCGGCCAGCCACGGGTGATGATGCCATTGGGAATCATCGCGGAGCTGATTCACCTCTGGGCCCCTGACTATGCTCAGACTCTTTTAAACAAACTTGAGAATATGGAACCGAAACCAGCGACAACAGCGGCGGCCAAGATAGGCGAAAAGGTCTTGAACTTACTGGCGTATGGAACAAAACAATCAGAAGGTGCTTAACGTCGCTCGCTCACATGCTCTAACACATTCTGGAGCAAATTACGGACGTGGTCGTCGTTAAGAGAGTAATAAATATGCTTTCCGTCTCGTCGACGTGAAATCAGCTCCTCTTGATGCAGAACCTTGAGCCGCTGAGAGATGGTTGGCATTCCCCACCCAAGCTCCTCTGAGAGCTCCCCAACACACGCTTCAGCATGACCAAGTCTCTCCAGTAGACGCAGCCGCTCTGGATCTCCAGCCGCTCTCAAGAGAGCTGCCGCCCGCTCAATAACTCTGTCGGTACTCGCCTCGAAAGACAAAAGCTCATGTTCGCAATCAAGCGCATGGTCGTTCTCGGTATTTTCAATTTCTGAAGTCATAATTACTTTCCACAAAACACCTAACGATTAAACCGCCGGCGTGCGATAGATGCTACCACTCTAACAATTCGGTAGCAATTGAGATAGGCTTAAGGTTGTTTATGGTCGTGAGGTTCATGACCTACTCCATCTCCGTGATTATACTCATGCTCATGATTATGCTCATGCGAATGATGATGATGGGCATGATTATGATGAGGGTAACCACAAGCTCCCCCTTCTGCACTAATACTCATCGGTAGACCCGGTACCAGTGCAGCCAAAAACCCTCGTGGCCCGAGTCGCCAAAGACAAGACAGAAAAAGCAACCCAACCAACCCAACGCTGGTTTCTTCCCACCACGTACTGTGTTGGTCAGCCCAAGCGTGAATCTCTGCCCCATGTGTGTCAACCAAGAGCTCATTCACACCCCATCCAAATGCCACCGAAAACCCGAACACTCCAAGAGCGAAGGCCCAAGCTGCACGGCTACCGTGCATCGTTCGCAAGACCCCAAAGGTACTGATGTTGGTAGCTGGTCCGGTCATTAAAAACGCAATCAGGGCGCCTGCTGAAAGACCCTTGTGAAGAAGAACGGCACCCAAAGGCGTTGCGCCCGAAGCACAGACGTAAACGGGTATTCCAACCAAAGCAAAGAGAGGAACTTCAAGCACATCTGGTATAGAACCAAATGCAGCCACTTCCATCACTGGCTCAGCAACCGTTGCGATACCAACTCCCAAAATCACCCAAGGCAAGATATCGTCTACAAACTCACTGAACCCGAAATGAAATGAATTGCGCAGCCTATCTCGAAGAGAACCCATCGGTACCGACTCAGCACCCATATGTTCAATTCCAACAGCACTTTGCTTATCCTCAAAAAAACGGCTTAAAAGCCAACCGACAAGTACTGCAACCAGTGCAGCAACCACTAAACGGGTGATTGCCAAATCGGCTCCCAGAAGCGGAAACGAAAGTAAAAATGCATCCAAGCCAAGCTCTGGGGTCGCAATTAAAAAACCAACCGCTGCCGCAGGCGGAACACCCTTCTCGATGAGACTTCGATAAAAAGGCAGGACACCGCACGAGCAGATGGGGACAGGAATTCCTACCGACACCCCTTTAATCGCTTGTTTAAATCTACCTCCAGAACGAAGAAAATCCATCCAATTCGGCTTAATAAACCCGTGCAGAAGGCCCGCACCTAAAAAGGCCAGTAAGAGCGCGGGCGAAGCTTGCAGCATCAGTGTCCAAAACGTTTCTGATGCTTCGAGTTCTCCATCAAGCGCGATTGACATGGGGTGCAGGCGACCTACCGTCCAAACCACACCTGCCCCGAGCACTGCTCCCACAAGGCCTGATATATTTAGTATATGGCTGTTGCTGTGATACTCTGTCGATGGTGCCGGAGGTGAATCGAGAGCAACGTGTAGAATACTGCCCGCCATCAAGGCCTGGAAGACTGCAATCGATTCAAGCGAAAGGCTTGCCATAAGTGTCTCTCCGGCGAAATAGCCACCGGCAGTTGCAGCCATCATGCCCCCGAGCACACCCATGGCGACTCCAGTACCAAAAGCTCCACGTACCATCCACCAAAGCGTTAACCCCAGTGGGATACGGTGCAGAAGCACACCCACGCCAAGTCCCAAGCCGTGGCCGCCTTCATGGTCGTGATGCGTCTCAACAAGAGCCGCTCCATCCATCAAGCCATGCGTCGCCAAAGCCAACAACGCCAAGATAACCATCACTGGGCGAACGGCCTTGGCTTTGAAGGGCTTGGAAGCGACTTTTTCCAAAAATAGCGGAATGAGAATGCCTATACCACCGGCGACCAATGCTGCCGTACCTGCATCAAGAACAGAATGAGGCAGTAAATGCAGGAAAACCAATCCGAGGACGGCAACCAAGACAAAACCATCCATCGCAGCAATCACGCGTGGCCGAGCCCCGGTCAATTTAATAGTGAGTGGTCCGAGAACCAACGCAACACAACTTCCGAGCAGTAAACTCATGAAGTTTCGCTCCTTGAGTCGTCAGTTGAGCCATGCGGATGATGATGGTGATGATGACCTTGTCCGGCAGAATCGGCGGCCTGTTGCGTTTCACTGGCTGCGGGCGGAAACAACTTCATCAGCCCAAAGCGTAGAAAACTCCCGAACCATACCAAAAGAAGCCCCAAAGCTGTCTGGGACGCGCCCACTGGAAAGCTGTATCGAAAGGCCAAGAAATAACCACCAAAACCCATCACAGCTCCAACCAAAGCAGCTAGGAGCATCGCACGAAAAACGTTTGAGGCCCACTTCACAGCAAACATCGCGGGTAAAATCGTAAAAGAAAAAGTAGGCAACGCCCCTAACGTATGCGTGCTCATGGCAATCATCATTGCCAAGCTCCCCAAGAGCCCCCAGCGTAACCGGCGCGTCGGTAGCCGTTGCACCAGCGCTGTTACGGGGTCGTAAATAATTTCGACAAATCCACGCCAACAAAAAAACTGTAGGATCAAAACGCCTGTTACCACGACTAGAATCGCTAAGAGGTCTTCCGGTAAAACCGCAACCGCGCTGCCAAAAAGCAACGATTGGATGTCCGTCATTTCCTGAGGAATCATCCCACCAATAATCAAGGTTCCCGCAGAACCTGCTACAAAGAGCATACCCAGCATCGCATCGCGATCGACCCTATCCTGCTCATTCAGACGAAATGCCAAAAGCAGGCACATAAAGACGAACGCAATGCCTCCAAGCTCAGGGCTCAACCAAGCGAAAAATCCGCCACCGGTCGCTATCAGAAAATACGAAAAGGCTACACCGAGGCCCGCCACTTGGGAGAGCGCTGCTGTGAGGAACACCATGCGGCCCAGAACAATATAAACACCCAAGAGCCCCAAGGTCATTCCGACCAATACACTAGACCAGACAGCACCTGAGAATAACTCCCATGAGGCAAAGAAGTCACTGAAACTGGGAAGCTCGTTCATCGAAACTCCTCCGGTAACTCAGTGATCCCAAAACGCTCTTCGACCACCTGCTGAATAATGAGACCGAAGTGGTCCCGGCACTCATCGTCATAAGCGATTTCCCGGATATCTCCGTCGATGATCAGATTGTGCTCACGGTCTACCAATAAGCCGTGGGTTGCATACTCAGCAACGAGAGCGATGTTGTGGCACACCATCACAATGGCCAAACCGAGTTCATCCTGCAGCGTCACCAATAAATCAAGAATTCGTCGCTCCGCGTGATAGTCCATGGCGCTCGTTGGCTCATCAAGCACGAGTAGTTTTGGATTTGACATCAAGGCTCGCGCAATGAGCACCCTCTGCTTTTGACCTTCGCTCAAATTTGAAAGCTGCTCATTCAGCAACGAGTTCGTATCCGTAGCCTCAACCACTTTCTTCAAGCGCTCACGAATCTCACGACGGTAAAAGGGATTAACAAAATTCCATCCTTGGAGGGCACCCGCTTCAATAACATCCACGGCTCTCGCCGGAACCGATAAATCAAGACTCGTCCGTTGTGGAACGAAACCGACCGACTCGGTGAGATACGATATGTCTCCGCCGACCAAATCCAATAGGCCCAAGACAGTTTTAACAATGGTAGATTTACCGCTGCCGTTAGAACCCAGCAGTGCCCAGAAATCTTTTTGGTGCACGGTCCAGTTAAAGCCGGGCAAAAGTCCCCGTCCTTGGTACCCGACAACAAGGCCCTCAACTTCCAATGCTCGTGAGTTGCTCATCTAGAAGAGCCCCCATGGCCTCTTCGGCAACGAGAATCGATATGAAGATCACAAGCAGGCAAGCAAGCCTCCAGAAGTAATTTTACGAACGTAATCCATCTCACAAAAAGGACCTCAAAACTGACCAAGTCCTCATATTGTCTCAAGAATTTTCACTGGCAGCATTCCGCCGTCGTCGGCACCAAGACGTAGGCTTCCTACCTTAAATCTACCGGAAGAAAACACCAGAGAGGGCCCCTTCTGCACTTCTTGGACGATTTTCGAAGCTCCTAAGTACATTAAAGTATTAACAATTTATGAACTGGTGAAATGTATTAGGTTAATTGTCACTCATTCCCAAGCTCGGGCATCAAAGACGGCGTTTCCAACCTTGGACGGTGCATCCGCTGGAAAAGAATCAACCTGTGACAAACAGACGTCATAAAGCCCAATCACGACTTGAATCAAGTTCGGGGCGGCGGTTCTTTTGTTGAGAAAAGACCGCGTTTTCCATGACAAAAACATCAAATGCTCCTAAGTGAGCGATAATCAGCGGCTCTTCGAAGCCTCGATACAAAGACAGGATTAAACCAACGTTGACCCAAAGATTCGAGCTTGCTATCAGCCACCAAGCCTCGTCCATCGCTCAGCCGAGCAGAAGAACAGAACTTTTATCAGGAGACTATTTATGTACCGAATCATCCTTTTAGCATCTTGCCTACTTCTCGTTACCGCCTGTGCAAAAAAAGAAGAAGCGAAAGCACCCGCAGCACCAGCGAAAGCTGAAGCAGCAGCACCTGCAAAGGCAGAAGCTCCGGCCAAACCTGCAGAGCCTGCTAAACCAGCTGCACCAACCGGCGAAAAACCAACCGACCCAACCGCAATTGTTGACGACGGTAAAGTCGTTACCGTTCAGCTCGAAGGCACCGACCAGATGAAGTACAACTTCACACGAATCGATGTTGCTGCTGGACGCACAGTGAAGCTAACTCTAACTCACTCCGGTAAAATGGCGAAAAACGTTATGGGCCACAACTTCGTTCTTCTTAAGAAAGACACGGACGTAGTCGCTTATGCAACAAGCGCGATTGCTGCTAAAGCCACAGATTTTATTCCAGCCGACGGCGCGGATAAAGTATTGGCACAGACCAAGCTTCTCGGAGCTGGCGAGTCTGACACCATTGAGTTTGCGGCCCCGGAAGCAGGAACCTACGTGTTCATCTGTACGTTCCCAGGTCACTACACCATGATGAAGGGTATTCTCGTAGTAGAATAACTCAAGGGTAGCGAAAACGAGAAAGCCACCTCATACTCCCGTATGAGGTGGCTTTTTTTTTAGAACTTCAAGGTGCTGAGTCAGTCAACAACCGTTACATCAAATGTCCAAGTGTCAGCCGGCGAGTCTGGTTCCCAAGAACGAGCATAGTGAAGCAAAACGCTTGTTGATCCAGTGCCCACGGCTCGAAAAATATATACTTGAGTTCCACCAGAACCCACGCCTCCGCTCTCTCCTGGCCCCACATACTCGCTTGAGGCAACCACCAACACATTCTCATCCATTCCCGGTTGCACGGTCCACTCGTACCCCGTGCTTGCATTGGCAACGAGTTCTAATCGCCACTCATCGCCGACCTTCAGCGCATCCAAATCTTCTTCAGAAACCGAGTCGTCGCCCGGCTCTGAGTTTGTATCGGTATCGGTATCGGTATCGGTGTCTGTGTCATTTTCGGCATCACCCTCAACTTCGTCGCCAGAAATTGTATCGGAACCCGATTCATCGTTCGTGTTGTCGCCGGTTTCAACTCCTGCGTCATCCTCTGTCTGGTTATTCTCGGTGGTGCCGGAGTCGGTCGCAGAACTTCCGCAGCCAGTTGCGACCAAAAGTATTACCGATATTCCTAAAGCTAGCCCTATTCGAATCGAAGCCATGTTCATCCCTTTGCAGAAGTAGAAAGAGAGCATAACCTCAAGCTCAGATGATTACCAAAGTCATGGCTGAACCGCTTTCGGATTATCCGTGGAGCCAAGTGCTGGTGCCTCTATTGCGGGTATTTTCGGCCATATTTGCGGGACCCGCTGGACTCGAGAGAGGTCGTAACCCTGGCGCCGTAAATTAGCGTTAATCTCTTCCCACACGCCATCGCTCAAGGCCGGCGAGCGTGCCATCACCCAAACGTAGTCGTGGTTTGGTCCAGCAATAATCGTATATCCATGGTCGTCACTGAGCCCGATGATTAGGTAGGCCAACTTAAACGGCCAGAGAAACTGCACCTTCCACTCTGCATTGGTCTTCGTATCCTCGATAAAGCCTTTTGGCTTATAGATTTGCAGTTCTCCGTCGACACTGTCTTCGTAAAATTTAAACGTGATGTCGATGTCACCATCTTCACGCATGGCATAGCTTTCAATGGCGTTTACCGCTCCCTCTTCAATACTGGTTGGGATATTGGCCAGCACGTACCAATCCCCCATAAACTTCTCCAGGTTCACTGAGTCGACAGTTTGGAACGCAGATCGGTCGAAGTGGATACAGCCACTGGGAAGCACTGTAAGTAGAATGATAATCGATAGGATGTGTTTCATAATCTAACTTGGGCACATCAAGGTAGAAAAACAATACGTGAACAAAATATAGCTAATAAAATCAACAACACAGAAAATAAGTTGGGTGTCTCCCCTGTTCAAAACAGAAAGCGGCACACTAGTTAGGGATTAGTATTAGTTTGAAAGGTACATCATGTTTGGATTTTTTAAGAAAGACCCCGCCGGCAAGCTGGAAAAAGAAATTATGAAGAAGATGGCTATTTCGGTTGAGTTTCAGCGCAATGGCAAGATCAAGGAGTTTGCGGAAGCGAGTAAAGAGATATCCGACTTACAAGACGAACTCGATGCACTTCGGGCCGGTAGCTAAACCAACCTAGCCGAGCTCTCACTCCCATATGGTTGACCAGAATCGGTCATAGGCAGTGAGGTCGTCTATTACGAGTTCAGCGCCGCATTCGTCTAGCTCAGCCGAACCCTTGGCCGAATTTGTACGCACCAACACAACCTTGGCACCATGATGCTTCGCTGCTCGGTGATCGCGGATGGTGTCGCCAATGATCCAGGTTTCCTCGGGCTTGAAGTCATGCCCAGATAACTGCTTCGCCCTCTCCCATGCCACAGGAACCAAATCTTCGCGCTTGATGGCGTCACTGCCATACGCTCCAAACTCGAAGTCGTCCCACAAGTTATGATGAGCCAACTTAAGCTCGGCCGCAGCCTCCACGTTGCCCGTGAGAAGCCCTTGTAAGCACATTCCTTGTCCCTTGGGTACGGTTAGTATTTCGGGCACACCTGGCAGCAGCCTGGAGCTTTCAAAGCCTTCCATATTTGCGCGCATGATTTCGACGTAGTCCCGAAGGACCTCGTCTATCTCGCCTGGCTGGGCCTTGTGACCAAAGTGGTCAAAAATTCCTTGAACGATGCCCGGATCTGTCATTCCATGAACAACCATCGCTGAGCCCATATCACTCCAGCCATAGCGTTTATTAAAATAATTTTTAAGCGCTTTGGAGCCAGCATTTCCGCCTAGAATCAATGTTCCATCGATATCCCAGAGTAAAAGTCTTGATTTTTCCATGTTAATCCATTCAATCTAAAGCGTTCCCCATAAAGTGGGTCTGACAAGAGCAAGAGTCAACCACCTTTTCACCGGTATTGCTCATAGTTGCGCTGATTCAAAAGGAGTCTAGACATGGAACCTAGATGGATGTTGTTGCCGATGTTTGCCCAAACCCTTCTAACCTTCGGGGTCATGCAATTAGCTCGCACCCGACGCTTTAAAGCCGTAAAGGGCGGGAAAGTAAGCGGTGCCTACTTCAAAACGATGGAGGGTCCTAAGCCGCCACGTGAAGTACTGCAAAGCGACCAGCTGGTTCTTAACTTTTTCGAAACACCCATCTTATTTTACGTCGTTTGCCTCGCAGCGATGGTTCTCAATTTGGTGGACCCCATCCTTCTCGGGCTTGGTACCACCTTTGTCTTGGTTCGTACTTGGCATGCTCAAGTGAAATTAACACACAACAAGCTAGGCAAGCGTGCCCTCGTGTTTATCATTTCGCTGCTGGTCATTTCGCTTATGTGGGTTTGGCTGCTGGCCCTTGCGTTCGCTTGAGTATATTATACTTAAGCTAAGAAGCGTCCGTAGGATTTAACGAAGTGACCCCGAGTTCTTTTGCCTCACCACGAATACTGGGAAGTCCCCACCAAGGGACCCAAGGATAGCGATGGTGCTCAAGATGGTATCCAAAGTGGTAGCAGGTCAGGAAAGAATAGACCGGACCCCATTGAGTGGAGCGCGCCCGGTGTTCGTCAGCGAAAATTTCCGCCTCAACCCGGTGTGGTCGGTAAGTTCCAAAATAGAAGAGCTGCACGGCGCTTAATATCGCTGGTACCGCCCAGAACAAGACGACAGATACCGGATCAAGACCGATTAAAAGCAGAGCCACACACATTGCAAAGATTCTCGTTAGCTGTGCGACTGAGCAATAACCAATCATAAAGGTGAAGAACCATCGGAAAAATCCATGGTCGTAGCTATTGGCAAAATCGGGATCTTCGAGTGTACCCGACAGATTATGATGCTTGTGATGCTCTTGAAGGAGATTCCTATAGGAAAAACCGGCGTACAGCGCCACCGCAACGGCACCAAAGGCATGATTTACCTTTGAAGATTTTGGATAGAGGGTGCCGTGCATCGCATCGTGGGCACTTATAAAAAGCCCCACATTGAGAAAGGTTCGTAGCCATATTGCAAAAGGGATCCACACGATGTCATTGATGCTCAGGGGGCGTGTAACGAAAAAGCACAGCGTCGCGGTCCATCCAAGAAAGATGAGTCCTGCCGCAAGTAATCCACGATTACCCACATCAATATTAAAGCGAGAGTGAACCATTAGCGCGCGCTACAGCCTGGCATGCCCTGAAGGTTACGATGCAATTCTGCACGGTGATTAACATATGGCTTTGAGAGTAATGTTTTAAACGCGCCGAAGATTCCGTGCCCGACCCAAAAAACTTTCTCGTACCAGCTAACGACGACTCGTCCGGCCATCGCGTCAAACTTACGACGCGCAAGCTTTACACCAATCGCTCTATACGTTCGGCTTGCAACAAAGATTGCCAGCCTGGAACGCCATGGAATAAACCGCATACCACGCTCAGCGCTCACGTAATAACGTTCACCAAGCCGGTAAAGCCATTCAACGGCCTCGGCCAGTTTTTCTCGGTCGGCGGTTCCATCAAGTACCTGAGCAGACGTTATCCCTACGCCATCAAGCACTTGTGCCGGAATATAGACCCGTCCGCGGCCCGCATCCTCATGCACATCACGCGCGATGTTTGTTAACTGCATCCCGATGCCCAGATCTACAGCGTGCGGCAAGGCACGCTTGTCCTTGACCTGTAAAACTTGGCACATCATCAAGCCAACTGTACCGGCTACTCTGTAGCAGTAGGTGAGTAGCTCAGCGGGAGTTTGTAGAATTTGCTCTCCCAAGTCGGAGCGCACACCTTTAATAAGCTCGAATGCCGGCTCTAAAGAACCACCATCTCGTTCCATGACTTCGGCAAAGCCAGCTACCAACGCTGTCGGTGTTACATCCTCGCGTAATTCAGCCTCAAGCTGCTTAACGCCCTCGGTCGCAAGTTCTTCGTTCTCTGCTTCATCAACCACATCGTCGACCAGGCGACAGAAAGCATAAGTAATCGCTGCTTCATCGTGAGTGCCGGCCGGTAAAAACCAAGCGCCCCATCGAAAGGAGCGAGCGTGGTGTGCAAGCACATCTCGGCTCGCGACAGCTAGATTACCTTCTGTCATGCCGACGCTCGAACTGGACTAACAATTCGGCTCGCCGGTGGAATATCCAGCTTATGAGCAGGTTCAGGCAAAACACGGTCCAGAACTTTTGCAGAGCATAGAACACCGGGCAGTCCAGCGCCTGGGTGTGTATTCGCCCCGCAAAAGTAAAGTCCACCCACGTCTGGTGACTTATTGTGGAAACGAAAGTATGCCGATTGACGTAGAATTGGCTCAACGCCAAACGCCGCTCCATCTTTCGACCGCAGCGGTCCTTCGAAGTGCCGTGGATCAATGTGAAAGCTTGTCTTGAGCTTGGCTTTAATACCCGGCAACTCTCCTTGGTCCAGATAATCCATTATCTTTTCCATGTACTGAGGTGCAGTTTCTTCCCAATTGATACCACTCTTTTGATTCGGCACCGGCGACAAGACATAAAATCCTTCGCCACCTTCTGGGTCCAAGCTCTTGTCAGTCCAAGCTGGACGATGCAAATACAGCGAAAAGTCATCTGCCAAAGTCCGCTTGTTGAAGACTTCATTGAGAAGCTTCTTATAACGAGATCCGAGTAAGATAGTGTGGTGCGCGGTGTCTTTCCAGCTTCCCTCAGCTCCAAAATACGCAACGAAGAGGCTCATGGATTGACGCTTTCGATTCACACTTCGATCGGTGTGCTTCTTGCGGTGCTTAGCATCAATGAGTTTGGTGTAAACTACCGCTGGGTCGGCATTACTTACGACCAAGTCGCAATTAATAGTGGACCCGCCTGCCAACCGAACCGCCTTAGCTTTACCGTCGATAACGTCGATGTGCTCAACCGGGCTATTGAGTTTAACCTCAATCCCAATTTCATCCATCAGGCGTCCCATGGCCGCAACCAACGCACCCATTCCGCCCTTTGGAAACCATACGCCCCATTTTCTCTCCAACCAGTGGATTAGAAGATAGATAGACGGGCAATTGAATGGATTACCACCAATCAAGAGCGGCTGAAACGTAAAGACCTGACGTAGCCGTGGATCTTTGATGTATGAAGCAACGGCTCCGTAAACACTGCGGTAGTTCTTCAACCGTATCATGTGGGGGGCAGCCCGCATCATTTCGCCCACTGTATCGAACGGCACGTCTGCAAGCTTTGTATAACCAATATCGAAAATTTCTTCTGAATGCTTCGCCAGACGACGGTAGCCGTCTACATCCTGTGGACTCAGCTTTTCAATTTGAGACAGGATTCTCTCCTCGTCTCCAACATAATCAAAGCTATTGCCGTCATCGAACTTAACCCGGTAATACGGATCAACCGGCTGCATTTCATAATAATCTTTCGGGTCACGGCCGACGAGCCGAAACAATTCGTCGAAAAGATAGGGAGCGGTCACAACCGTTGGACCTGCATCGAAACGAAATCCCTCGCTTGTCCATGTTGACGCCCGGCCTCCAAGCTGGTCATTCGCCTCTAGAAGCGTTACCGCATAACCCCGTGCACGTAGACGAATAGCTGCGGCCATCCCGCCCATTCCCGAACCAATTACCACTGCATGTTCTGTGCTCATTACATTACTCCTAAATCGAAACGTGTGAAGGTTCTATGATCTGCGTTGGAGAGACGAAGCTTTGGTGCATTGCCTCTTTCACAAATGGCCAAACCGGCATGGCTCGCATCACATCCAAAACATCAGACGGCGTGCCTACATTGCTTAAAAAACGAACAAGCGCGTCTGAGTCGACGTGCTCAAAAAGTCGAAGGAAAATATCCGGTGCCTGCTCCGGTGCTCGGTCTAAATAAGCCAACAAAACTGAATCAAGCCAGTTTAGGCCCTTCCCGCGTAAGGCCGGAACGTTGGTCCGTGGCTTCATCAACCAATCTATATGCTCAACGGCAAAACGCCCCGTCGCATGAAAGCAATAACCCGTGGCCGGTCTTACAAAGCCACCCGGTGTGCCGAGAAGATGCCACGCTGGATTTTTAGGTGGAACAATCGTAGCTGGCGACATAGGCACGACGCCCCGCTCCACTCGGATAATCTCAGCATTTTCGAGAGTCTCGGCATCCACATCGAACCTCTCACACAGGTAGTCCCTGATGTAAGATTCGTATTCGGCATGCTCAAGAACTGTGGGTGAGAAAAACGTAGATTCTACCAAGGCTTCGTTTTTGGAAAACGGAAGCACATACATAAAATGTAAACCCTTATCCTGCGGAACATCGAAATCCATGAGAGTTACGGTTGTTTCATCAAATACGGGTCTGTCGAAGCGAAGGTGCCAGCCAACAAAATGCTGAAGAGTTCCCGCAGCTTCAATGAGCGACTGACGCGGTCTTGTATCAAATACCCACCGGGCATCGAACGATGTCTTATCAGTGTAAACTCGGGCGCCTTGCTCGTCCCCATCCGTAACATTTAAGGCCCGGCTCTGAAGTAGCACTTCAGCACCTGAATGCTTTGCAATGTTAGTGAGGGCGTTCTGGTAGAAAGCATCAGCAGGCACGTAGGAGTAACTGTAGTTCTCTGATTCAACCACTGCAGTTCTGCCACCAGATCGCACGGACCAGCGCTTCCAGCGATGCTTCACGGCTTGGTCAGCTTCGATTGGCGCAACATCCCAGTAGCAAAATGTACGGTCGTGGCCATAGTCTTCGCGTGGCTCAACAACTACCAAGCGTTCACCCTCTTCAAGCCGAGGCGCCAGTGCAGATGCTACAGTAAGCCCCGCCATACCTCCGCCTAAGATGGCGTAGTCTACATGATGCTTGGTTTCGGACATTTCAGCTTATACCGCCGCGATTTTCTTTAATGCGTGATTCTGAATTTGTTGGACGCTCTACAGGGCCGATAAGCTTCCCAAAAAGACGCTTACAAAGCATCGACACTTCAACCGGGGAATCATTCAGGTACCGAAATCCCATATCCATGAGTCCGTCGACCGTGTCGCGCACTTCATCAAAGGCGCGACTGTTCAAAATTTCTTGGACCCAAAATGCGACTTGATTTTCGCGTTCCTCGCGTGGGCTTTTTAGAAAGCGTTCAAGGCTCTGCCGCTGCTCCGCCGAACCATCGCGGTAATACACCACCACGGGCAAGGTCGCCTTACCTTCAACGAGGTCGGCTCCGCCGTCGCCGCGTCCCTTGTCGCCTAACAGGTCAATGAGGTCGTCTCGGAGCTGATAGGCGCCGCCCAAACACTCCAAGCCTGACCGAATAGCTGCACACTCTCGCTGGCTTCTTCCTGCAACGGCACAAACGGCCTCCAGTGGGAATGCCAAGAGCGGAGCTGTCTTTCCAGCGGCCATGTCGATGTAATCAGAAGTTGTTGCGTTTAGGTTCGTTTTGGCTTCGTTTTCAATAGCCTGGCCGCGGACTGTATCGCCGACGGCTTTTGCCAGTGAGCGCGCCAATTGACGGGTGGTCGTGGCTGATACGTCAACAGACAAAATCACATCGTACGCTTGGTTGATGAACCAGTCACCTAAGGTGATAGCCAACTCAGGACTGTAGGCCACCCAAACTGCTTTTCGGCCCCGCCGCATCGTGTCCTGGTCTTGCAAGTCGTCATGTACCAGCGAAGCTTCATGTAGGAGTTCACAAGCTGCGGCGATTTTTACAACCGTATTTAGGTCGGTTTGAAATGCGTGACCTAGGGCAAGCGCCATCCGCGCGCGGAGACGTTTAGCTGTTCCACCGAGTTGATACTTGGCAGCCTCTCCCAGAACACCGGGTGCTTGAGCCGCGTTAAGCATGGCGCTGGTCACTTGACCCAGTGATTCGTCGGCCTGGCGCCAAGAGTCGGCGATCTTCTGTGCAGAGGGCTTTGAACGGCGTGGTGCGGCTCGTTCGATCATATTGATGTTAAACTGTCCTGACGGGGTGGGTGATCCTGTCGGGAATGCTTCTACTAATTTCATCCTCGGGGCTCCTGGTGCTGGTTCATCGACGGGGGCACGTCTCTGATTCAGTCTTCGATCCGGCTTCTTGCGGACACAAGAAGATAGGTACGCCCTACAGGTTTTCAAGTAGAGTTTCAGGAAAGATTCGAGCCTTTTCACGAGGGAAATTGAGGCGGGATGAAGAACTCATACCAAAGATTGAAAGTAGAATCCCTTACTATTCACTTGCAAGGGATTCCCGCCATGGAATTCACAGAAATCAATGTGTAACACACTCAACTCAGGAGATCGTCGCGTGCAGAAAAATACGAACGCTCAGGCCTGACCCCGTTTTACCGCCATAGAAGGCGGCTTGGAGACTTCAGAAAGTCTGATAGCTCCTACGTCCAAGAACAAGATTAACTGGAATTTCCGCGAATCCGTCGAACTTCAATCAGGGCTGGCTATCTGGAAAGGCCCAAGAATGACGCCGAGGCGCAACGGACTCAATCTGTCTTGTGAGAGTGATCCGCCCCGAGGGCGCGCATAAAAGAAGTCGCAACCTTCACGCCTTTGGCATCATGGGAGTTCCAAACAATCTCGTATACTTTTTCCATCAACTCGTTCTGAGTATCGGAGCCAACATCAACTAAAATCGCTCGAAACAATTTATTGAATGAATCCTCGCCAAAGGTCCACTTATCATCACGCCGTGAAAGCGTGGGCAGGTCATCAACGTCTTTGAGTTGGTCGTTGATAAAGCGAATCATCCATTCACGACGAGCATCGAAATCTTCAAACTTCATAACCATCTTCGATAGGAGATAGGTCAAAACTTTAAAGCCAGTGGTATCATGGACCACTTTGTCTTTCAGGCCTACTGGCGTGTAATCCTGACTCTGAAGATGCGCAGTTAACGATTTACAACGTCCACGGCATTTAAAAACCGTCTCCTCGCCGCAAAGCATATCAACCGCTTTTTCAAAGGCAGGTATCATGCCCCTCGGTATCGCCTCTCGGGATACTTCAACACCGTCATCAATCACATCCGCAAAAGGTGCAATCAAAAGCTTAGTAAACCCTGCACTGGGCGGCTCTCCTTGCGGGGCGGCGCTCTGGGGCTTGGCCTTAAAAGCTCGCACCACGGCATGAATCTCTTTTGCGCCCAACGGCTTTCCGCCATCCTTAACGGCGGTTAAAAGAGCTTTCTCTAATGCATTGATTGCGTTTACGACCGTGTTGGCTGTTCTGCCCGAACCGGCTCCTGGGCTTCCACTTCGACCCTTCATCCTGATGCTGCTCCGTCTAACTTATTCGACCCTACTCACTCGGCTTATTCAGCCATCCCCATAATAGCGATTATTTAGAGGAAGAAAAATAGGCAGGGCAGACTCAAATAAAGTTTGCGCCATTTTTTTTAAAGCTCTTGGAGCAGCCCTCCCCTCCGGTTTTGGAAACCCTTGATAAATTTAGCAATTTTCAAGCGGCTTTGTCACGGCATTATGTAGGTAAGAAACCTACGACTGACATGAAATTTTTTCAAAAAAGTTCCCGAGGTCTATTTTCGCTTCGGCAAAGCGAACCGGCGCTGAAAAAATCCAGGAAAAAGCCGCTTGAAACGCCATAGCAAACGCGCTTCCATCATAGGCACCACATAGAGTTTACCGGAGAAAACTGAGCTGAGAGCAGCTGCCGCTACCTCTGGGGCCTGTACCTTGGACCGGTCCATCAACTTGTCGACTAAAGCGCGCACCTTGGGAGGTTGGTCGCCTCTTCCCGATTTCATAATATTTGTCCGAAAAAAGGACGGGCAAACCACACTGACCCCGATCCCACTGTGTGCCAATTCTGCGTAGAGCGTCTCAGACAACGATACGACGGCCGCCTTGCTAATATTGTAGGGCCCCATCTTCGGAGCTGACGCTAAACCGGCAAGAGATGCGATATTGATGATTGCTCCTTTGCCGTTGGCCTTCATATCCGGAATGAATGCTCGGCAACCGTAGACGACTCCCCAGAGGTTAATTCCCATCACCCATTCCCAGTCTTCAAGGGAGACTTTCTCAAGAGAACCTCTTACTCCAACCCCGGCGTTGTTGACCACTAGATCAACCGAGCCCAGCCATTCATGGGCCTTCAGAGCCAAGCGTTCCACCTCTTCCCATTTTGAGACGTCTGTGGCAACAAATAGACACTCGGCTCCTAAGTCTTGAGCCAACCTCATGGTTTCGCGAGCACCTTCTTCATCAATGTCTGCTACAACGAGACGTGCTCCAGGGCTTGCGAGTTTCACGCAAAATGCCCGGCCCAGCCCACTGGCGCCACCTGTAACCACGGCTTTAACTTCTTTTGGTATCTTTGACTGCATACGGAAGGATTACCCATTTATGGCGAACACTTCCAGTCTTCTCGGCAACACCTAGGATTTTGTAGGCACTTCGAAGTACCCGTTCAACTATTGTTACAAGTTCAGGCTCTACACGCTTTGCATATTGTCGTATTGTTCTTCCACAAGATAACCAAGAGGTAATTATGGCCGATTTCGATGCTTCATCCTTCCCGGATTCTCTGCAAATACCTTGGGCAAAGTTCCTCGGAGCAACCATCGCAGGGCATAGCCCCAACACCTTATCCCTTAAGCTGGATCCCAAACCTGAACATTTAAATCATACCGGTTCAGTAAATGCTCCCATTCAATGGGGTGTTGGAGAAGCCGCAGCGGTTAGTATCGTCTTAGGGCACATTCTTCCCTACCTGAAGAGCACACACATTACAGTTAAGGGCGCCACACTCGATTACGTGAGGCCCGCCTGGGGTGCCGTCATCGCCAAAGCAGAAATCGAACCAGGGGCCGTGTCTGAAATCATTGAAGCTGCAAAAAACGGAAACTCGATGGATATCCCCGTCAAAGTCACCAATTACGATAAAGAAGAACGGGTGGTCATGAATGCCCAAGCAACTGTAGCCATACGCCCGGCCCGAGCTTAACTCAGAATCGAACTAAACCTTGTGGGCATAAACGATGGATTCGAATAAATCCTTACCACTGTTCCGGCGCCGAAATCTTTCAACGCCGTCTACACCGTAGCCCAGACCTTCAAAAAGTCGTGCCAAGAGGGTATCGGTTTCGATGTACACACCTTTGAGCCACGAGTTACCAACGACGTAAGCTATCTTGGCCTTGTTACGCAAAAGTGGGTCCATGGCGATTAGCTGCCTAGCAAGTAAGTTAAAATATTTCATCAAGTAGTTAGCCATCAGATTGTCGGTCTCGCGGATACGTTCGGCGAGCGGAGATATCAGCAGGTCGATAATGGGATAAGCTGGCTCGATTACCCCTTTTTTAAGGCGTGTTGTAGCCGCGCCCCAAGTTCCACCAACAGTCTGGTTATCGAGTATCCCCGCTTCATTCTTCGCAGTGATGTAATCCAACATGTACAGATGAGGTCGCGTGTTCCATACATAGCTATAACGGTTGGGGTACGGAGGCGAGGTGATAACTAAATCCGCCCGCCAATCATAATCCTGAGGATCAAGCTTTGTGCTATCGGCACGGTAAACTTTTTGTTTCGTAACTCTCTTCTCTGGTTCAAGCTCGTCGAGGTCAGCAATCATCAACTGCACGCGTTCCTCAAAGGTTTTCCATACGTTAATCTCGTCATGGTCACGGTCTACAAAATGCAGTTGCAGCCGTCCCAAAGTGACATTCGTTAAATCAGGAACAAGAACCGCGGCAAGCGCAAGCTTAAAGAAATCACGTTCTCCCTCTTGGGCGAGGCGACCTGAGCTTATCGATTGCTTAAGGATCAGAAGGTCTTTAAGAACATCCTTGCGCCACCACCGCTCCACTCGGTGAATCGGTGGCATCTCTAATTTGGCTTCCTCGAAGCTCAACCCTTTTAAACGACGGCGACTTTTTTGGAACCGGCGCTTTAAACGGCCCAATGCGATGCGAAGACTTTCAGGATTATGTTGCCACATGAGGCTCTGCTGCCCGACGAATTGCAAAATGGGATTTATCTCTATCCCGTACGCTTCAAGGCCCTGTCGCTTGCATTCAATCGGTGTGGTTCCTGCGCCACAAAAAGGGTCAAGAACAATGGATTTACCTGTAGCACCTAACTTACCAAGAAGATGCTGAACCAAGTGAGGGCCGAAACTGGGCGTAAGACGGAACCAGCGATGAAAGCCCAAATGCTTGCCACCTTTGTAGGTCGATTTCCGAACGGGAATAGATACCTCATGAACGGACCATGAGGTTTCAGAGGGCAAATCTTGTGTTTCGAGTGCCACAGCATGTCTCCATCGGCTTGTTTTCTACGCTGGCTTTGACTGCCTCGACAACTATGGATGGTTCTCCCCGTACATCCCATACAAGCTAAGCCTCTAATAAGATTAAGCTTTATCATACTCACGCCGTTCATCAAGGGATACCATTCAAATCGGCTTGACCAATCGGCACCCAGCTGTCACAATAAAAGCACGACCGTTCGCACGGAAAGAGACCATGAGTAAAGGCAACCAAACCAAACAAAGTATTTTAGAAGAAGCGCTGCGCCAAGCGGGGCGTACCGGATTGAGCGGCCTAAGTATTGGAGGTCTCGCCAAAGATGTTGGCATGTCGAAGAGTGGACTCTTCGGGCACTTTGGCTCCAAAGAAGGTCTTCAGATCGCTATCCTCAACCAGGGCTCAAGTTGCTTTATCAGTGAGATTGTTCGGCCAGCCATCCGGATGCCCCGCGGTATTCCAAGACTAAGAGGACTCTTTCAAAACTGGCTTGATTGGTCGGAAAGTAAAGAGCGTGAAGGTGGTTGTGTGTTTGTTTCAAGCACTTCTGAATTTGATGACCGCCCAGGACCTGTTCGCGAGGTACTGGCCAGCCTCATTGCTGACTGGATTGTAACTTTGCGAAAAGCCGCGGCAATATCTGTGGACCAAGGTCATTTCCGGCAAGATGTTGATCCCGACCAATTCGCCTACGCCATGCACGCTTACATGCTCGAGTACAATGTTCGCGCTCGCCTCTTTCGCGATACCAAGGCGCGAGCACAAGCAACTCTAGCCTTCGAAAACCTCCTCCAGTCCTCCCGCACACTTACGTAAATGAAAGTGAAATCATCATGACCCAATCAGCACGCCAAAGAGAAAAAAGCACGACCGTTCGAACGGAGAAGAGAAACCGTGAACGGATCATCCGGGCGCGCCGTAAACGCGCAAACCAGGCAGCTAGGATTGTAAGTTGGCTCAGTGACAAACGGCCTGTGGAAACCGCCCAACTCGCAGAGCTTTTATGGTCCCTACCGAGACGGAGCGAACGGCCTGGTCGTGAAGTAAAGTGGCTAGATTCGGGTATTTCTCAATCCGTCCCGTCAGGGATGGGAAACCTGAAGGCATGGGTTTGGGGAACAGGTCCGACGGTTCTTTTGGTTCACGGCTGGGACGGGCGCGGTAGCCAACTCGGCGCATTCATAAAGCCGTTGGTCGACTCTGGCCACCGAGTCGTCACATTCGACTCACGTGGTCACGGCGACTCATTCGGTAAACGAGCATCACTCGTCAGCTTTGCCGATGCAGTCACCGCAATGGCGCGACACTTTGGTCCCTTGCACGGAATCATCGCACATTCATTCGGTGCCGCAGGCACGATGTATGCTTTACGCAGTGGTCTTCATGTTCCACGGGTTGTATTTCTCGGTCCCGTCAACGCCAGACATGGTGCAGACAGGTTCGCACGATTTCTAAAAATCAGCCCTGAGTGTGCAGACATTTTTAAGGGCCAAGTTGAAAAGAGAATGGGCCACACCTTTGAAATCCTGAAAGGCACCGCGCTTCAAAATGAGATTCGTCCAGATCTCTTGATTTATCATGATGAAGAGGACCTTTTTGTTCCCGTCACGGATGCAGAGGAAATCACCTTAAAATGGCCTGACGCAAAACTCGTAAAAACCCGGGGGCTCGGTCACCACCGCATTCTTCGAGATCCCAATATCATTGATGCATCCATC
>JABJBS010000360.1 GCA_018668695.1 Deltaproteobacteria bacterium | reverse complement strand
TTCTTTGTTTTTTGGGAATGGCCGTCGCCTGTACCGCGGTCGATGATCCAGGAACTGGATCAAATGATGATGCCGCTGATGCCAGTGATGCCGCTGATGCCAGTGATGCCAGTGATGCCGCTGATGCCAGTGATGCCAGTGATGCCAGTGATGCCAGTGATGCCGCTGATGCCAGTGATGCCGCTGATGCCAGTGATGCGACAGACGCAAGCGATGCGAGTGACGAAACTGATGCAAGTGACCCAAGTGACCCAGAGCCTATCTGTGGTAACGGTGTCATCGAAGAAGGTGAAACCTGTGACGATGAGAACGCAGAGACTGAAGACTGCGAAGCACTCTACGGTCAAAGTTGCACGGTTTGTGATTCAACCTGTCAGGACCTCGTGATTTATGGTCCATATTGCGGCGATGGAACCACTGATGAAGGTGAAGAAGCTTGCGATGACGGTAACGAAATAGACGACGATGAATGCTCGAACACATGCGTAGCCTGCGAGGGTGAAGTTGACTCTTGCGGCATTTGTAATGGCGGTGATGCAACGATTGATTGTAACGGCGATTGCGGCGGCGACGCGACCATCGACAACTGCATGGTATGCGATGCAGATCCAACCAATGATTGCCTTGATAACGTTGGCCTCTCTTTTCAGGCAGATTCTTACTACGACGATATCAGCTGGGTGTTAACAGACGAGGACGGGACTGAACTTGATTCAGGTGTTGGTTCTGAAGACGCTGAAACCATCTACCACTTGCTTGATGATGGCACTTATTGCCTCGAAGTCACGGACGCATTTGGTGATGGTGGTCTTACAGGCAGCATCAACGTCGACACGGACGAAGTTGTTGAATGGTATTGGGGTGACTATCTAGCCACCACTGAAGTTTGTTTTGACGTTATGACGGCATGTAAAGCAGAGGGCGGCCCTGACGCTTATTACGATGCTTGTGGTGCATGTGATGCAGATCCTGAAAACGACTGCGTCGCTGACTGTGAAGGAACCATGGGCGGAACCGCCGCGGTTGATTTCTGCGGAACTTGTGATGACGACGCAACCAACGATTGCGATTGCAATGAAGAAGTGGGCGGTGCAGCCTCTCTAGATGCTTGTGGTACCTGTGATGCAGATACAACCAATGACTGCACACCCAACGTGACCTTGATTTCTGAAAGCTACAATTATTCCTACGAGAACAGCTGGGCATTGGAAGATGCTCAAGGCAACGTGATTGCTGAGGGTGCACCTTCTTCAGACTACACAACAGAGGAAGTGTCCTTCGAACTAGCAGAAGGTTATTATTGTGCGGTTGCTAAGGACTCATACGGCGACGGTAAGTACAGCCTTTCTGTTGCATGGTACGACAGTGTGATTGGCGCAGCCGGTGGTGACTCTAATTGGGGTAGTGAATCTCGCTTCTGCTTTACCGCGGGTCTCGATTGCGCTGGTGTCGAAGGCGGTGATGCCGTTGAAGATGCCTGTGGTACTTGTGACAACGACGCGACGAATGACTGTGACTGCGCAGGAACACCTGCCGGTACAGCGTATGAAGATGCTTGTGGCACGTGTGATGACGACGCAACCAACGATTGTGACTGCGCCGGTACACCAGGTGGTGACCGAGTAGAAGATGAGTGTGGTACCTGTGACAGCGACCCAGCTAATGACTGCACACAAGATTGTGCCGGTACTTGGGGCGGCGACGCGGTAGAAGATCAGTGCGGCACGTGTGACAACGATGCAAGCAATGATTGTGAACCCAACATTATTATCAACGTAGATAGCGATAGCTATGCGAGTGAAAGCAGTTGGAAGTTGACTGACAGCCAAGGCAATATCATCTCTGAAGGTGTGCCAAGCGCGAACAATGTTGTCGACTCATCGGGTGTATTCTTGGATGACGGCCGCTACTGTATTGTTGCTATGGATTCATATGGTGATGGCGGTCTTGGTGTAACCGTAACCATCGGTGCAACCACATTGGCCAGTGCCGGTGGTACATTTGATTGGGACAACGAAGATGAAGCCTGCTTTATCGTCGACAACGCATGTTTCGCGAACGGAGATGGATTTACCACCGATGAATGCGGTACATGTGATGACGACGCTTCCAATGACTGCGTGCAGGATTGTGCGGAGGAATGGGGCGGAACGGCAACTACAGATGACTGTGGAACCTGTGATGATGATCCGGCAAATGATTGCCAGCCTAACGTTTCTTTGAAGACTATTGCTACGAACTGGGCCTATGAGAACAGCTGGGAGTTAAAGGATTCAGATGGAAACGTGATTGAGAGTGGCGCACCAACAGGTAACTACCAAGAAGATACAACTCAGCTTCTTTTGGCTGATGGTTCTTACTGTCTGGTGCTGAAAGATTCTTATGGTGATGGTGGTATGACTGCTGAGCTTAGTGTGAATGGTGATTTGATGTGGACATCAGCTGGCGGCAGTTACAGTACTGAAGAGCACTGTTTTGATGTAGCACCTCCAGCAGCAGCAGATTGCAACGGTGTTGCCGGTGGTGATGCCACTGAAGATGAATGCGGTACTTGTGACAACGATCCATCCAACGACTGCGAGCAAGATTGCAACGGTGAATGGGGCGGAGCTGGTATTGCAGATGAGTGCGGTACTTGCGACGCGGATGCAACCAATGACTGTACTCCAAACGTTACTTTCCAGACCAACGCAGACAACTATGCTTATGAAAGTTCATGGGCGTTGACTTTAGGGGCAGAGCTGATTGCAGAAGGTGCACCGGCTTCGGGCGGCGATGTCGATGTTTTCACATGGGCCCTTGAAGATGGACGCTACTGTTTGACCGTTAAAGATTCCTACGGCGATGGCGGCATGACTGCTTCGTTGACCATCAATGGCACAGAAGACTGGAGCCTTTCAGGCAGCTATTCTGAGGAAGAATACTGTTTTACGATTGGTAATGACTGTGCTGGCGTTGAAGGCGGTGAAGCATCTGAAGATATGTGCGGCACATGTGATGATGACGATACCAATGACTGCGTGCAGGATTGCCGTGGTACTTGGGGCGGCACTGAAGATGACTGCGGCGCAGTCACCGTATGGTTAAGCTGTGATGAAAACTACGCCGACAGCCGTTGGCGAGTATTCGACTCAGAAGACAACACCATTCTGGATGCAGGTGAGCCTACTGAAGAGAATCAGTACTCTCCATTGGATTGGGACCTTGCTCCTGGTGAATATGGAATGTGCTTCTATGATGCAGCAGCAAGCGCCGGTGACGGTGGTTGCGGCGGTGAAGCAAGAGTAAATGGTGAGTCTGTCGCTACTTGGGAAAAGGGTGATTACACTTACTCTGGTTGTATCTACTTCAGCGTACCTGAAGAAGAAGTTGTAGATGATGGTGGCGATGATGAATAGCTGTCGCGCACCCATGCTTGTTATGAGTAAGACAAACTCTTAATCAGTGAATAATACTTAAAGGGCTGCATCGACTTTCATGAGTTGATGCAGCCTTTTTTTATGACTTGAATCAGGGTTTCATGACCGGTTTTGTAAAATAGCGAAGCAAAAGAGCAGTAACCCGGTTTGAGCCTGCGCGTTATGAGATTGAGCGGGAGCGGGTTGGGGTTACCTGAATGCGAGAGAAGTGAGACCACAAAAAGTGCAGGGAAGAATGCTTAAAACACAAGCGAACCAGGCAGACCCAGATCACTTGTGGTCACTGAGATGCCGTGAGCCTCAATGCTGCCATTCATGCCTTCCGATAACTCAGTTTGCTCGTAGATAGTTTGTTCCATGAGGTCGTCGACTTGGCTAAGAAGCACATCATCTTGAATCTTTTCAGCAATGAGACGGAAATCATACGTTTTAGGATTAAAGCTCGCATCTTCCAAGGCGCTTCGAGGGACATCAGTCTCCATGAGTACCGCGCCGGTTTCGCGGGCCAGGGCCGCAAGTTCTTGGGCCACCTCTTCCGAGAGCATCATAGTAACCTGCTGCCCTAAGCCATTCTCTCCTTCAACACGGCCATTTTTGAGCGCCTGGGCCACTTCAGCTTTCGAAATGTAGCCACTTGGTTCTTTGCTTCCAAGATTCTCCATCCACGATAAATTATAGCCATAGATATTTTCTTGGCTGGCAATCAGCCACCGGGCATAAGGAGCAAGAGCTGTATACATCCCCGTTGTTGCCATCGCACAAGCAGCCATGATCACAAGGTCGAGTTTAGGCAGACAAGGATTGGCCAGTGTTGTGAGCGCTTTTTCAAACGCAAATTCAAGTTCTGCATGGTTTAGGGAAGAGTCATTTGTGGAATCAAACCCAACTTGGTCGCCGTCGCCGTGGCCTGCGATCATCAATCCATAGTTGGTTGTGCTGGTATGCTTGAGACCAAAGAGGACAAATTGTGAAAGCGTCTCGTAACTACCCATATTGAGATCGCCCTCAAAGCCTTGGAGCCAACTTAATTTATAAGGCGCCGTATCTAAAAGCTGTGGGCTTCCATCACGCTGAATTTGGTAAAGCTGGGCGCAGCTATCAAGCACTGGTCCCGTGGTTGTTGAAATAGGCCAAAGAGGAGCTGAGCATCTATCGACTAAAACCAGTGCTTCTACGTTGTTTGGAAGGGGCGGCATCGTATTGAGGTAGCGCGTTGTGCTGGCGTCAAAGCTTGAACCACCGTCATCTGCCACAATGTAGAATAGAAAAGTCCATGACCTATCCTTTTGGGGGCAGCTTGTTGCTAAGCCGCTTGGATCATTCAAAGACTCTTGAGAGTTTGAACCAAGTTCGGCGCAGCCGCAGAGTAGGGCGCAGATGAAAATCGTAATGAACTTGTTTCCTAAGGGTTGCATCGGTGCCTCAAAGAAATGATTGCCTTGCAACGCTTAGAGTGGGCGCTCTTGGGTGTAGGCATCTTTTCTCTGCGGAGCGTAGCATCTTCGTATTCATTTCGCATCCATGAACACAGGTACATGCTGGTTTTTTAATCTCGAGGCGGGGAACTGGACAAAAAAAAGGGCGACCTTAAGGCCGCCCTTTTAATATTTATAGAAGACTCACTTAGAGTTCAGTACACTCAGCCAAGCCGCTTTGCAGCTCTGTGCAGGTTACGCCCTGCTCTTTGCCGCATACTTTCCAGTTGGTCTGGCATGAACCGATGGAGCTGCCATCGCCAAGCTCTTGCATCACACAGGAAGATAAACAGTCGGCTTCGGTGTTACAGCGGATACCGGGAGCATTAGCACATGTACCGTTAGCGCAGAAGTTACACTCAAGATCTTGATTACAGGGGCTGCCGTCTGTCAGGCAAAAACCAAATCCAAGAGTGGTGTCACAGAGACCTTCTTTGGTAACACAATCAGCATTGGAAACGCAGCTGCAATAGGTTAAATCACCCTCAGAGGTGGAGAGGCAGACACCGCCGCTGAGGCAGTCAAGATCACTTGTGCAACCGGTTTGGCCCACTGTTTGAACACCGCCGCAGCCAGGATAACCGTTGGGGCAATCAGCGTCTACGTCGCATACAGGAGCGCAGTAAGCACCGCCTGAATTACTCATGTCATCCAAGAGGCAGATGGTGTCGAGTCCGCACTGTGTTAGCGAGTTTTGCCCGCAGGTGTCGCAGAGCGTAGATTGAACAGGGTGCGGAACACACGCGCCGGCTTCGGTGCAGACTTCGCCGTAGTCACAATAAGTTGCGTCTACTGTAGGGCTGGTTGGGCAAGTTGTGCAGTTACCTGGTACACATGCATTGTCTTGGCAGACATAGCCAAGCTGGCAGTCACCAACATTGCGGCAGCCGTCTTCGCACTCACCTGTTGTGGGGTTGCAGTACTCGTTAAAGTCGCAATGAACTGTAGAACCACAATCGCCGGCAGGTATACAAATACCGCCCGTTGCATCAGCCGAGTTACAAATTTCGCCTTCTGCGCAGTCTTGATTACCAAGGCATGGTGGTCGAGGCTGACAAGACCCGAAATCGTTGCATTCGTAACCAGCGCCGAGAGCAAGCTCACAAGCATCGTCTGTGGTGCACTTGCAGGTGGCCGTTGGAATATCGCAAGCTTGACCTGCAGGGCATTCAGAATCGTCTGAGCACCCGTCAATAGAGGCTCCAGTTGCCTTGCAGCCAACGAGCGCAAAAAAACCGACGAGGGCGAAAGTTAAGATAGATAGATTTTTCATTGTGGGAACCCTCGGAACTTAACAGTGATTTTGCTCTGAGCTTCAGGGACGCTGTTGGCGCCAAACAGAATAGAGTTGGTTGATTCGTTGTACGTCCAACCATCAGAATTACTGCCCTGTGCAACAGCGACATCGTCTACTTTTACACAAAAGGCAGCAGGCGCTAGCGAACCGCACGGGAGCAACATCGACCGGTCTGGAATTGCTGTGAGCTCGAATCTCGATTTGAGACCAGATGCCGTCAGTGAAAGTTCCCGAAGTGTCTCGCTGAACTCATCACAGATACTTGCGAAAACGCCGCCGGTTTGGCTGGCTAAATCGATGTAACGGTCGCCAGGCTGTGCGTTACCGATGGTACCAGAGCATCCTGTACCAGGGTCACCCACGATGGATGAAACACTGATTTTACTTTCGTTGCCTGGGCCTTTGTAGCTTTCGAATAATTTTCGGTAGTAAGACACAGGGCCAAAGCTCTTATCATCTTCGTCGCTAACCATAATGATAAAAAGCGTAGCATTGTCTCGAATGAAATTGCTGTTAGGCGGTACCGGATCTTCGCCCGGATTCCATTGACCAAGGCCAACACCGAGTGCAAGAGAGGCCGCTTCAAATGCTTTTTCTGAAGCTGAGCCAAAAGTACCAACCTTTACATTGTCGAGAAATGCGTCTTGTGGACCGATGGTCGTAGGATCGATGAAAAGTTCACCACTCACGCCGGTGTGTAGGATACCGCCATCAGCTGTGTCCGTAGAAACCACACCGATATGATAGTCGACGCCGGTTTCAACCAAGTTGTTGATGAATGCTTGAAAAGATTCACCAATGCCATTTTGGTTCGCGGCCATGGAGTTAGAGTTGTCGACTACCCAAAGGATATCGATTTCTGGGCTTGTGTTTTGCACGAACTCTTCCACTGTGTAACTCAGCTGGGAGAGGGTATCTTTGGCGCAGCCTGTTATTAACAAGGCTGTTAGGGCGACTGCCAATGATACTATGGTCTTCGGGTTGGACCGTAGTTGCATCGTTCATACTCTTTTCTATTGAAGAAAGGGTTGTTGCTGTTCCGGCGGCACCCTAGAAAGTGCGCACCTGATTGTCAATGCAGGCTGTTTTGCGATAACTCTGGTATGTTCGTCAAGTTCAGGTATCGATCGGATTAAATAAAACCCATGGAAGCAGAGCAGAAAGAATTAGAATGTCCGCCCAGCCGGGTGCTGGTTGTGGACGATGAGCCGCTTATTCGAGAGCTTTTGGTGGAGTGCCTAGAGATCGCAGGGCTCACCGCTGATGCGGTGGATTGTGGTCCAGCGGCACTCAAGTTGATGAAGACCGAATCCTTCGATTTGGTGCTCACCGACATGAAAATGCCTAAAATGACTGGCTTAGAGCTGATTCGGCGCATCCGAGACTTCGACGAGGATGTGGTCACTATTATGATGACCGGTTTCGGCACCGTGGAATCTGCGATTGAGGCCATGAAGCTGGGATCTTTTGATTATATCCTTAAGCCCTTTAAGACAGAGCAGATTTTGACTCTGGTAACCAAGGCACTGCGTGAACAACAATTAAGCCGTGAAAACCTAGCCTTACGTGAGACTGTCGGAATTTATGAACTCTCTGAAGCGCTCTCGAGTTCGATGCCACTTGATGACCAGTTGGAGTTGATTGTCTCTACCGTGCGTAACCAATTTCGGGCGGACTGTGTCTCCATCGTGGTCGCCGATCCTGAAAAACCTGGAACGCTCATTGAAAAGGCGGGTTTTGGAAGTGACCGGGTCGGTATCAACCGCGAGGCTTTGTTTCAGGAGGTCGTCAACGGACAGGGGCTTGTCGGACTGGGTAATGAGACATGCAGCTGGATGAACCGCCCTCAAACAGCTGAACACAAAGTGGGGGCCTACATGGCAGTTCCGCTGAAAATGCGGGGCTCTCCATTTGGCTTTTTGGCAGCTATGTCCTTGAACTCGGCCTCTTTATTTCGTGAAGGCCAACGAAAAGGTTTGTCTATTTTAGGGGGTAAAGCTGCCAATGCCATCGAGACTGCGCGGATGTACAAAAACCTTAAAGGTACATTCACGGGTACGATTGAAAGCCTTCAGCGTGCCTTGGAAGCCAAAGATGCTTACACGCAAGGCCACTCCGATCGGGTCGCGATGTACTCGAAGATGATTGCCGAGGCCATGAACCTGCCCCCGATGGATGTGGATCGTATTGAGCACGGCGGTTTGATGCACGATATTGGCAAAATCGGTATCCGCATCGACAAGCTCAACAAACCCCAACGACTTACGCCCGAAGAGTATGAGCTGATTAAGTCTCACCCTGTTCACGGCAAACGAATTTTAGAACCGATTAGCTTTCTGAGGCATTTGGTTCCCTGCGTCTATCATCACCACGAAGCTTGGGACGGCTCAGGCTATCCGGCGGGGCTTGAAGGTGAAGAAATCCCAATGGAATCAAGGATTTTGGCGGTTGCTGATGCCTATGATGCCATGACGACAGACAGACCTTATCGCAAGGCACTGCCTCATATCGTAGCCATGGGAGAGCTTGATCGCTTTGCTGGGAAGCAGTTCGATGTGCGCGTGGTTAAGATTTTCCGTGAAGTGATTGAGCAGCATCGTCAGGAACGCATTGAGCTGGGCTTGATCGTTCCTCTTTAATCCAGTTCTACAATCACTCTTACCTGGCGCGCCTTCTCTTCATGGTTGCTGGACCGGACCTGGCTGTGTTAACTTGCCGCCATTGTGAGGAGATTTGTTTAAAGATCTTCACCCGGTAAGCGAACTATTTTTCACCTTTGCCCATTTGAAAAATATTCGAGAGGCCATTTACGGCGCGTGAAATACGTACAAATGCGGTCGCGCGGTATATGATGGAACAATGGGGTCCCAATGCTAATAGCAATTCTAACAACCGCAGTGATGGGTATGACGTTGTCTTTTCAGACAGCAACCGGAATGGTTACCCTTGAGCCTGATTCGACAGTTTTGGCCGTCGAGGCCCCCAACCCGGCAACCATCCAGGATATAGCCAGCCACCTCAAAGCTTCCGAGGTGCAGTGGCTTTTCAACGATTTCTATTTGCTCAACGCAACGCCGGCGACGCTCAAACAAATCGAGCAAGCCAAGCAATTACACACGAATATCAAGGAGCTTGCGGTCTACACCCGAGAAGGTCAAACAAGTCACTTGATAGCGGATGGTAAGATTCTTTTGCGCTTTGATGCCGGACTTTCTCAAGCGGACCAAGAACAGATTCTGACAATGGCTGGCGTTGCAGATTTTAAATTACGACTCGACGACGGCCGCACTTATGTTGCTGAGGTTTTACCCGAGAATACAGTCGAGGCCGCTCAGCGGCTGGCTGGTCTTCGCGGAGTTGATTACGCCCACCCCGATTTCATTTATCAAAAAAGCCGTACACTTGAGCCTGACGATCCACTGACTGAAGATCAGTGGCACCTCAACCTTGTGGGTGCCCGGGCTGCTTGGGATCTGGAAACTGGTTCTGCAGATGTAATCATCGCCATCATTGATTCGGGAGTCGATTTGTCGCATCCAGAATTTGAAGGCCGTTTGGTTCACCCACGCGACTCACTTGAGTTTGATGAAGACCCTACACCCGATACATACGACGGTCATGGTACCAGTTGTGCCGGGCTTGCTGCTGCCGCCATCAACAATGCAACCGGAGTTGTTGGTATCTGCCCTGGCTGTTCAGTGATGCCAATTCGTATCATGAGTGAAAATGGTTATGGGCGATACGGTGCTGATGTGGATGCGTTTGAATGGGCCGCAGATCATGGCGCCTCTATTTTATCCAACAGTTGGGGAACGGCAGAACCTTCCAGTATCCCCAGTGCCATGCAGGCAGCGATTCAGTCAGTTGCAGATGAGAGCCGTGAGGGCGCCGGTGCACTGATTCTTTTTGCTTCGGGCAACGAGTATCGAGAGAACTTTGATTACGAATTGGCCAGCCATCCATCTGTGTTAGGCGTGGGAGCAACCGACTCAAGAGACCTCAAAGAGTACTACAGCAATTGGGGCAACCAGCTCGATATTACGGCGCCAGCGGGTTCTGTAACGACCGATATTCAAAGCGGCGGCGGTTATTCTAGCGGCGATTATACATTCCAGTTCGGTGGAACAAGCGCGGCTACACCCGTGGCAGCTGGCATCGCAGGGCTGATTTTCAGCATTGATTCGTCTTTTACCCGTGCACAGGTGGCCAGCATTTTGATGGCGACAGCGGATAAAATAGGCAATCAGCCATATGAAGATGAATTCAATCCTTACTACGGCTTTGGTCGGGTGAACTCTTTTCGCGCGGTTCAAATGGCCACTGGCGGAGAAGTATGCGCACCCCTTCCAGAGGATTGCGAGAATGGTCTAGATGACGATTGCGATGGGTTATCCGATGATGCCGATCCCAACTGCGCTCCGGCGATTACGGCGATAGGTGCTCCGTGCACACAAGATTATGAGTGTGGTCAAACAGGAACGTGCCTCTTAATCGATTACGGCTACCCCAACGGTTATTGCAGCATTGGTTGCGAAGATGAATGCCCAGGAGATGGTACTTGTGAACGGCTTTGGGGCAACAACTATGCTTGTTTTGATGGTTGTGAAACCCGTGACGATTGTCGAAGTGGTTACGACTGTTTAGAAACAGCCTCTGGCAATTTGGCCTGCTCACCATCGTGTACCGTTTTGGGATGCGGCGAAGGGGAGACTTGCAATTATACGACAGGTAATTGCAGCCACGACGGCCCGAGTACACCAGGTGGTGCTTGCATTCAAAACAATGAATGCTCCGATAATGGTACGTGTTTGACCGAAGGCGATTACGGTTTTCTAGGTGGTTTTTGTGCCGTCACTTGCCGCGACGAGAAGCCATGTGAAACCGGTTACGATTGCGTTGATTTTGGGCGTTATGATTTTTGTGTTCCAACATGTGAATACAGCTCAGATTGCCGAGACGGTTATGTCTGCCGAGCCGATGTCGAAGACCCAACATTTGGCCGCTGTTTTGAATCTTGCGTGACTGCTGGATGTGAAGACGACTTTTGCAACGAGTACGGACTTTGTGGGTCGGTTTTACCCCCTCGTTTAGGCGATCGCCCTGAGCCCGTTGAGCCAGCTCCGCCTGCTTGTACCTGCGATACGACGACAAAATGTAACAACAATTGCCCCTGCGATCCTGAATGTGCCCCTGACTATGACGCCGGTGGATGTCAGGCGAATCCGGCTGGATTATGGTGGCTTCTTGGTGTGCTCGGTATTTTTCGCCGCCGCCGTTGAACAATTCTGACAAATTCTAGTGCCTGATCGTATTTTCTGGGGTTGCACATTGCTCCAAAATTTATAATGCATTGCATTATGGAACTCGTAGTACAGAAATTTGGCGGCAGTTCCGTCGGAACGCCAGAAAAAATTATTCACGTAGCCGAACGCGTCGCTCGTCGTGCCAAGACGGGTGTGAAAGTCGTTGTGGTTGTCTCTGCAATGCAGGGGGAAACCGATAGGCTCCTTGGTCTCGCACATGCTGTTTCTAAACGGCCTGATGCACGTGAGGCAGACCAACTCTTGGCAACCGGTGAACAAGCTTCAGCTGCTTTGTTGGCCATGGCCTTACGTGAACGGGGAACACCCGCACGATCCATGACTGGCACGCAAATGCGTTTGCGAACCGATGGCGCATTTTCTCGCGCGCGCATTCTCACTCTCGACAGTGATGCGGTTCACGGCCCCTTGAATAATGGGGAAGTGGTTGTAGCGACGGGTTTTCAAGGTATTGATGCAGAGGGCAACCTTACCACTCTCGGCCGCGGCGGTTCAGATACCAGTGCGGTGGCGCTTGCTGCTGGGCTTGGTGCTGATGAGTGCGAGATTTATACCGATGTGGAAGGCGTGTTTACGGCCGACCCACGGATTGTTCCGGACGCTCGAAAGCTCGATGAAATTAGTTTTGATGAAATGATGGAAATGGCCTCACAAGGCTCGAAAGTTTTACAGATTCGCAGTGTGGAGTTGGCTATGAATCACGATATCCCGATTCGCGTTCGTTCGACCTTTACCGACAACCCAGGAACTCTGGTGCGCAGTGAAGATGATACTATTGAAAAACTGGTAGTGCGTGGGGTTTCGCATAATGCGAATGAAGCCAAACTGACATTGCGTCAGGTTCCCGACCAGCCAGGTATCGCTGCGCAGATTTTTACCACGCTTGCCGGCGCAAACATCAACGTCGATGTGATTGTTCAAAACACTTCTAAGGATGGGACCACGGATCTTTCCTTCACGGTTGGTATGACGGATTTGGCTGAGGCCAGTGACATATTGCAAAAAATCGCTTCGGAAGTACGTGCCGAGAGTTTTGAGGTCGACGACAAAATCGCCAAGGTTTCAATTGTTGGAGTTGGCATGCGTGCGCATCCCGGTGTGGCGGCGGCCATGTTCGAATCCCTCAAGGCGGCAAACGTAAACATTCAAATGATTACGACCTCTGAAATTAAAGTAACCTGTGTGATTGAGCGCGAGCAGGTTGAAGCGGCGGTTCGCGCACTTCATGATTCGTTTGAACTCGCAGGCACCAAGGTGAGAGCTGAGAGTGCCTGATCAGAAAGGCACGGTCGCTTTAGGAGCAGGACTTCTTGCTGCTTCACTTGGCCTTTGGTTGAGCCTCACAGCCGTGGAGCTAGCCCTTGCAGCCCCCACCACGATCAAGCCATCTCACTGCCAGCTACCGATTGAGGTGGTAGGGCAAGGAACGTCCCGCCTTAACTGTGACCCGGATTCAGCTTTTTCTTCATGCGGAATTCTCAACCCGGGAGACCGCGTAAGCCTGGTGAACCAAGATTGTTATGTAGAGCGCGGTGGTATGCAGGCTGAAATGAGGCTTGTGGCTGATCTGCCTTTATTGCTCAATAAGGTCAGCGCCGGAGATTTGGCGCTCCTGGATGGTATTGGACCCAGCCTCAGCGCGGCAATTATCGAATACCGGGACCATAGCGGACCATTTAAGCAAGTCGATGAGCTTTTGGCGGTTCGAGGAATCGGGAAAAAGCGCCTGAAGAGGCTTCGCAGACATTTGTCTTGTGCTAAACCTTGAACGGGGGCTTGTCTCCAGCATAAAGATAGCTTCCAGTACTAAAGGGAACGAAATGAATCGCAAATACGTTGTAGAGTTCGTGGATCGCATTCCACAGGCCGTAGTCTCACGGATGTGGGGCTGGCTTGCCCGGCGCAAGCATCCCAAAGTTGCAATCCATCTTCTCAAAAGTACTTTTGTAAAAGCCACGGGGATCAATATGCAGGAAGCTGCCAATCCCGCGATTGGTGCTTACCCATGCCTTGAGGATTTATTTGTTCGTAGTCTCAAGCAAGGTGCACGCCGCATTGAGCCCGACCCCACCGCTTTGGTGAGCCCGGTTGATGGCCGAGTGGGTTCTGCAGGGACTGTTGAGAATGGCACGATGTTCCAGGTAAAGGGTCGCAGTTATAAGCTTAGCGATCTGCTTTACGATGACGAGGAAGCAAAGCGATACGAAGGCGGTCCTTACGTAACATTGTATTTATCGCCGAAAGACTACCACTTGATTCATGCGCCGGCGGCTGGTGTAGTTTCAGAAGCTTCCTTGATTCCAGGTGCACTGATGCCCGTATTCCCTGAAGCATTGGAACGCGTTGATGCTCTTTTCGCCCGAAACGAACGGTTGATCACTTATTTGGATTCTGCGGATGCAGGACGATTGGCGGTTGTTAAAGTAGGTGCCACTTTAGTCGGCCGCATATCCGTTCCCTACGACCCTAACTTGCAGACCAACCGTAAGGGCCAGAGTCAGCAGGTTTATAAGTATGACCCCGCTCATTTGATTCAAAAAGGTGCCCATCTGGGAAGCTTCGAATTGGGTTCAACTGTTGTGTTAGTCGGTGAAAAAGGCCGTGTCACCCTGGAAGGTCTCACCGAAGGCGCAGCCGTTCGTATGGGACAGCGCATTGGAACCATTCAAGAACGCAAAGCCAGTAAGTCTACTCGTTCTGGTTCTTCTGCGGGTTAACTGAGCGCATGCCACAAACCCAAGCGATTGATCTTAAGCCCGCTTTTCAGGAGCCGGCCAAACCTGAAATATTACGCCGTTCTCACGTCTTGTCGGCTATCCCCAACATTGTTCATGGTTTTACCGGAATAACCGGTGGCTGTTCCGAGGGGGCTTTTAGCAGTTTGAATCTAAGCCTTCGGGTGGGCGATGAGCGAGCTGCGGTACTTGAAAATCAGCGACGAGCCATGCACGCCGTGGGTAAGAAGTCGGCCCGATTGATTACGGTAAAGCAAGTTCATGGCAACGGCCTGGTTCAGGTTACCCAAAACGCAGGTAAGCAAATTCAGGCCGATGGGTTATGGACCCGTGACCGAAAAGCAGCCATTGCAATTCTCACCGCAGATTGTGTTCCCATTTTGTTAGCAGACCAGTCGGGCACAACAGTATGTGCGATTCACGCCGGATGGCGTGGTACCAACCTCAAGATTGCCAAGGTTGCGATCGAGGCTTTGGTTGAGGCTGGGGCGGAGCTTAATGAGCTTTGTGCTGCAATAGGGCCTTCTATTGGTTTCGAGGCATTTGAGATTGGCGCAGAAGTGGCGGTTGAGCTTCGAGATTCGCTGGGCGAGAGCTCGATGATTGAAGATCGTCCCGATGGTAAAGCACGAGCTGATTTACAGGGATTAAATAGAGCACTTTTGTTAGAAGCTGGTCTCGATCCAAGCCGCGTTGAAGTAATTCGTCATTGTACCCAAAGCCAAGAGGGTTATTTTTCATACCGCCGAGACCAGGGCAAAACCGGTCGGCAGGGCGCCATGATCGCGCTGGCTTAACGCGCGCGCGCAAACGACGACACTTTTTTATCCATGCGAGGGCAGCTCGTAACCACCCCGAG
>JABJBS010000359.1 GCA_018668695.1 Deltaproteobacteria bacterium | reverse complement strand
GATCCACTTAACCCGCTCGACAGTGATAACGATGGCATCATCGATGCTCTCGACACCGACAGCGATGGAGATGGACTCAGCGACTCTCAAGAAAATGAGCTCGGCACCGACCCCACATCTCCAGACTCCGATGGTGATGGCGTGAGTGATGCACAAGAAGTGTCTTTGGGTTCAGATCCAAACGACCCACTCGATACGGCCGAAGACAGCGATGGAGACGGACTGACTGATGCTCTCGAAGCCTTGGTTGGCACCAACCCACTTGATGCCGATTCCGATGGCGATACCATTCCCGACAATGTTGAGATTGGTGAGCCTGGCGATGATGGCGCTCGTGATACCGACGGCGATGAAATCATCGATGCTCTGGATACCGACAGTGACAACGACGGCATCGACGATATTGACGAAGCCGGTGACACACCTGAGGAGCCCCTCGACTCCGACAACGATGACACACCTGATTATCGCGACGAAGACAGCGATAACGATGGTGCATCGGACAGCGATGAGCTTGCAGCCGGAACGGATCCAAGAGATCCAAATGATCTTCCAGGTGGTGAAGAGACCGACCCGGCTGATGCCACCGATCCTTCCGATGTCTCAGATGCTTCGGATACAACGGACGCTTCAGATCCGGCGGACCAGTCAGATGCATCAGACACAACGGACGCTTCGGATCCTTCTGATGTATCCACTGCCTCCGATCCAAGCGATACAGCAGATACCTCTGTGCCCTCCGACCCATCAGATAGCTCCGTAGGGTCAGACCCGGCCACGCCTGATGACGAAGGCGGCTGCCAAGCAGTCTCTGGTGGGCCCTTCCTGCTATTATTGGCCTTGGTTTTTGTACTAAGAAGGCGAACTCACATGAGAGTAGATCACCCATGAACCAAAAAATCTATAAAGTATGCATGAGCATTCTCCTTGTATCGTTGATCGCAAGTGAGGGTTGGGCATCGGCCAAGACCGATATCCAAGAGGCGCTCGATTCCATAGCGACCAGCCTCAAGGAGCAGGCAAAACCTGAAGCCATTCAACTCAGCCCTGTTCTTTGCAAAGATGGCCAAGATCTTAGCCCGCTCTTGGTTACCGGATTAAGTGATCAAGGCTTTCAAGTGGTCACCGAAACAAAGCGTCAACAAGAGCTCACCGAAAATATTGAAACAGCAAAGTCATCTATGGCCTATCCGTGGTTGCTTTCAGGCTCTTGTGTGACCACTTCCACCGGTAACACACTCAGCCTCCGCGTGACCGATGCCCAATCGGGACGTGTTTTGGCCAGCTATGCCACTCCAGAACAAACCACCTCTAGCCTGGAAGCTAAGAGTCTCTTAACCCAGCTAAGAAAGTTGTCCGATCAAGTCATTAAGAACTTAAACTCCATGGACGGTAATCTTCGGTATCAACGGTTTGCAATCGCCAACTTCGAAGAAATCGGTCAATCATCACAAGACAAGCAACTTGGTCTCGTGGTCTCAGCCCAGCTTCAATCCATGCTTCAAAATGACCACAACCTTTTTCTCGTAGAGCGAGAAGAGGTCGCGAAGCTGGTAGATGAAATTCAACTGGGCCAGATGGGTCTGGTATCCGAAACCGATGCTGTTGAAATTGGAAAGATGAGCGGTGCTCAAGCGCTCATCTTGGGAAGTGTCGCTGAAGCAGGGTCACAATACCTTGTTCAAGTTCGCATCGTCTCTGTTGGTGAAGCCAAGGTTTGGGCATCAGCTGAAACCAGTCTGCCAGCTGCAGATTTGATTACCTTATCTTCAGATGCCGCTGTTTTACGAAGCCGCTCCGGTGCAATCTACCGCTCCATGCTCTTGCCCGGCTGGGGTCAGTTTTATAACCGAGAACCACTCAAGGGCTCAGTTTTCGTGGGTGGTGAAGTCATAACAGCAGGCTTAGGCGCCATGTTCCACATTTTCGGCTCTCAAGCCCAAGCGGACTACGATGCTCTTGGGGTTGACGCTAATCCAGAGGAATTCAGTGACCTCCGCGACCAAGCCACCGGACATTACAAGATGCGAAATATTATGATTTATACGGCCATCGGCATTCATGTCCTGGGAATTCTAGATGCTGCATTCAATGGGTACGATGGCTCATCGGGTAACGGCAACTCCTCCAATAGCCCGTTATCTTGGTCCTTTTAGTCGGTTGCTTCGGAATACTTTATCAAATCAGCCCTAACTGTTAAGACAGTCTTAAGACACTCGGGAAAAACTGTAACGGGTTCATAAGGCTCCATTTTATACAGCACCATGAATAGGCACGAAATTAAGGTAAATGGCGGCGTCGTCGCTGCTGGCTCTATCCTCACGGCAGAAGCTGGTGCCGAGTTATTGCGAAACGGTGGTAACGCTGTCGATGCTGCCGTCGCTGCCAACCTTGCTGCATTCTGTGCGGAACCTGTTCTCACCGGCCCATTTGGTGGCGGCTTGGCACTGGTGGCCGGCGAAAATATCGAACCCGTATCGATGAACTTCTTTTCTAGAGTTCCTGGAAAAGGCAATCAGACGGATAAATCGAACATCGATTTCCAAGGGATAGATGTTCGTTTCGGGCCCGCCTTACAGACATTTCATGTTGGTAAAGGCTCATGCGCGATTCCTCTTCTCTTGCCAGGCCTGTTAGAGCTTCATAGCCTATACGGGAGCGTACCACTTAACGATGTCATCGCACCCGCCATGGCTTATGCACGTGACGGCATAGAAGTTAGCTTTGAACTCGCGCGTATCTTTCAAATCTTAGATCCCATTTTAAAACTTACCCCAGAAGCACGGCAAATATTTGCCCCTGAAGGTGAACTTCTAAAAGCAGGGGATTTCTTCAACGCGCCGGGCCTTGTTAACGTTTTCGAACAGTTTGCAACGGGCGACATGACACCTATTTTGGAGTCATTTCGGCAAACCTTCGCTGCTCCGGGCGGGCTTGTTACAGACACCGACCTTCTGGACTTAGCCCCGAAAATCACGAAACCTGTTCATGTGCATGCGGGTGAATTTGATATCTACCTATCCCCTGCACCTGCATCGGGCGGATTACTTGTTGGATTTGGGCTCAAGTTGTTTGAGAAAATGGCGCCCCACGTTTGGAGTAATCCTACCGATAAAGCTCTGGCCCTTGTCGCAGCCATGACCACAACTCAAATGGCGCGTGAGCAAATACTTGATCCTCTCCTGCACGAACACGGAAACCACGCAGAGACTCAATTAAAGAACTTTCTCTCAGAATCATCGATGGAGAGATGGAGAAATGTTTTTCACGAAGCATTCACATCGCGGACACCTATTATCTTGCCCCCCGAGAACCAGCTTGGGAGTACCACGCATATCAGCACTCTCGATATGCATGGGTTGGGCTGCAGTATTACGAGCAGCAACGGCGAAGGAAGCGGACACATCGTGCCCGGCACCAGTGCTATGGCCAATAACTTTATGGGCGAGGAAGACCTTCACCCACAAGGGTTTCATGTCATGCCCGCCGGTAGCATGCTCACATCGATGATGTGCCCAACCGCTGTTACAGATAGCCACGGACCCAAGCTGATGTTGGGAACGGGTGGCAGCAATCGTATCCGCACTGCCCTTCTTCAGGTTCTCGGCGGCCACCTTTTCGGGAAACAATCTCTCGAGGAAGCGGTGAGCGCACCACGCATTCATTACGAAGGTGGAATGCTTTATATGGAGAGTGTTGGTACCGACGAACGCCCTATGAACGCTCAAGCTTTCGATACCTTAAAGAGTCTCCCTGTTGAAAATCTTATTTTCGACGAGACCAACATGTTTTTTGGTGGCGTGAATGCCGCGGGCAGAGACTATCAAGGTGCGGGCGACAAAAGACGCGGCGGTAATATCGCAATCGTAAAGCCGGAATCAGAGCGTTAGAGCAACGACCTCAAAATTTTTGGTTTTAATCAATTCTCAACAAATGGTCTAAGCGCGTAACGTGGAATCGTTTGCACATTGGCGCATCCGGGACACCGGTATGTATCCAGCCACTGAACCTGTTGAACGCGGGGCGCAACTTGACCACAGCGGCAAGTAATCTCTAACCGTACTTTATCGGCGATAAACCGTTGCATCAATTTAGGATCAGTTCGGGCCTCTTTAAATACCACTCTATCATCGACAGAAAAAACTAAAATCGGCTGGTCCATGAGTATTGTAAAGTAGTTAAACAAGAGCCTTGCTAAGCAACCATTACCTGCTGCAAACGGTGTAATTTTCTCAAAACCGTGCAACAAAATCGCCGCATACTCAACCAAGTTGATGGCATGGTAAAACCCGCTGGCCAACATGCATTTCATAGCTGCCTTGTTCAGCATCGCAACCCACATGGAGAGCGTTCCTTTGACCTTAACGGCAGGCAAATGGCCGACATTCCCCGCGCTTACTTTAAAGTCGTTTTTAGGACTTCGAAGTATTCCGCGAGCGGCGGGTAAGCAGGTCATTCCATATTCTTTTTGCTCGTCGACAATAAGCTTTTGCCAGGAGCAGATTTCATCGAGTTCTAAAGGCTGCCTGGTTTGAGCAATTTTCTTCATTTGTAAAAATGCACCGGCGTAGCCGACATCACCTTTTTGAAGCTCAGGTCGTGTGTAATCTATGGTTGGAATTTTCTGAAACTGTAAAACACCGCGACGCTGCTTCACTTCTGCGCTCTCTAAAAACTTAATGCGCTGTGATTCAACTAAGAATGTTATTTCACGGTCTGTAAGCGTCATGGCCTCTTATAAAATTAGCACATAGTCGTGTCGGAGAAAAAGAAGTAATCACCAAAAGCTACGTAACCACAGGAAACCAAAGGGATATTTTTGCACCACCGAGTGTTTCAGATGTAGCGATTTCGATGTGACCACCGTGCTCACGAAGAATCCCATCGGCGGTAAAAAGGCCCAGTCCCGTTCCTCGGTGCAACGTTTTCGTGGTCATAAAAGGTAATATGACCTCATCACGTCTGTCATCTGGAATTCCTCCGCCCGTATCCTCAACTTCTATAACCACCCATTCTCTGGATTCTCTTACCACCTCTTTGGCACTTAAACGAATAACCCCGAGTTCTTCATCGGCTTGAAGCTCAGCTGGTGAATCACTGATTGCGTCGGAGGCATTCGTTAATAAATTACCAAGGGCCCGTTCAATTTCGGACCGTTTAGCCTTAAGCCTTAATTCGCTTGGAATGTTTTGCTCAAACTTATGTTGTCGAATCCGGCCATGAACAATCAGCCGAATATCCTCACAAATCTCCGCTAAACCAAGCTCACTAACCGACTCATCCTCGCCGCCGGCATAATGCGACAAGGCTTGGTTCATGCGTTGAATCGCATGCGCCCCTTTTTCCAAAAAGACTAGCATGCGTCTCATGGACTCGACTGTACGATTCAATTGCAGCGTTCGTGGGTGTTCGGGATCCAGGGTTTCATGCCCCGAGAGCGCCACATCCTCTATCGCTTCTGACAGCTCTTTAGCCGCCAGTAAAACATCTCCTGCCTTGGTCCCCAAATCGTCAGAAACACCGACAATCAACTGGCCCAATGAAGCCAGTTTCTCTGCCTGGGCAAGCTTCTGCTCAGCTTTACCCAGGCTGATTAAGGCACGTTCATACCCGCCAGTTAGCCGTTGTAAATCGTAGTGTTCTTGCTCTAAAAGCTCACTCAAAGACTTAATTTCGACTTCCGCATTGGTCACTGACTTTGACGCCTCTTCGTACCGACTTGATATAAACGAGAGTTCCGCTAACATCTCACCCTTGTCTCGAATCACCACGCCCAAACCCATCGGAATCGCCAACGAGAAAAAGACCATCTCAAGTGATGAGCCAATCAAAAAGGTATAATCTAACCACACTGAATCTGAAAATGCCCCACGTGAATGAGCAACGAAGATCCCGATTCCCAACAAATGCGAGAGCCAACCCAAGGACAAGAGCCTCGCCAATCTTGAGCCACGTAGTGCTCGCTCGAAACACACAGACACCAACAATAAGCCAATCAAAACTCCCCAAGACATGGAGAGCAGAACCACTGATTTATAATCAATAAAAAGCGCCAAACAGGCTGCGGTCAGAGCTATCACCATACTCAACTTAAATAGTCGCCAAAGCCGAGCAGATTGCTTTTTGAGTTCAAAAAGCTGCGCAATAAAAAGAGAGGCAAAAAAGCCCCCGAGCAGACTCGCTACAAACGGGAGACGTACATTTAAATCTCCACTAGAAGGCCAGAGATATCGGTGTAAAAGTTCAGAGTCTCCAAGTGGGGCAATGATGATACAGGCAACATAGAGTGCGTAAACAAAATACTCTTTTCGCCGCATCAGTACGGAAACAAAAAGGGCGTAAAACATCATAATGACGCCTAGGCCCACATAGATAGACCTAATCAATGCATCCTTTGCCGAGCCTTCCAGTAACTCGTCAATCCTAGAGATATCGAAACTTATCAAACTTGAGCCCGGTAATGTCATTCTAAAAACAACATACAATTCGCCCTGAGCACGAAGCGATAACGGCATCGCAAAAACTCGTTCGTCTAAGGGACGGGTATTATAAGGGTGTGCCGAGCCTGTATGATACCGCTCAATAATATTTAATTTTCCATCTAGAAGCCACATCTTCAGGTCGAGCGGAGACTGACCAACAATCGATAATGCCCAGTCACTTTGGTTGCTCTTTAGAATACGAATAGGCACCACGACCCATAAAGGATTCCCGTTTTGATTGTGGTCAAGATAGTGGCCACTCATAAAATTAAATTCTCCTGCGATATACTTCTCGACCGCCTGAAAAACACTTAACGACTCTCGCTCTTCCCAGACCTGTAACACGCTATCCAGAGAGGCAAAGTCTTGATTTTCTGTCGGAAGGTACTGCCAGCCTTTCTCTTCAGATTGCGCATGAACCGGCAACGTTAAAAGGCACAGCCATCCGATCAGCAAGAGCGCTCTGGTCTTGTTAAGATTCATGAGTTCGCCTCAGCGGTAACCAAACACGTACGGCCCCACCAGAAAGCTCTCGAGCAGGTGGAAATGATAAGTCCCCGCCATGTTCATCGATAATGCGCTTCACGATCGAAAGACCAATACCCAGCCACCGAGCCGGGTCGCGGGTTGTCACAAATGGGCGAAATCCGGCTCTGCGAATGATACCAGGTATGCCCGGCCCAGAATCCTCAATCGTCAAATAGACACCGGTGCCTTCTTCATGCGGAGCTGGCTCCGCCGATATCAAAATACGACCTTTTTCGCTCTGTGAAACAATTGCATCAGCAGCATTCAGAATCAGGTTGGCGAGCATCTGGGACATCTGCCCAGGTTTTGCGGTCACAAAAGGCGCATTCTCAAATCGACATTCAACATCATGCAACTGAACTCGACTGGCAATGACGCAGAGTACTTGGTCGACAACACCTGAGAGATCAACTTTGGAGGAGACCGAATCATCAATGCGTCCATATCGAGCGAGAGCTTGGTTAACTCGGACAATGTAGGCGCTTTGTGCACTCAAACCAGCACAAGACTCCTCAAGACGGCTGAAACCCTTTAGATGATTCCAAGAATTGTCATCACCCTCTTTTAATTTGTGAATGAGTGAATCAAAATTTTGTGCACAACTGCTGATATGGGTCGCCGGGTTGGCTATATCGTGCGCCACGCCCGCAACAAGACGGCCCAAACTGACGTGATACTCCAAATGACGAAGTTGTTGGTGTGAGTCCCGCAACTTTTTCTCTGTATCGATACGGGACTTCTGCGTGTTTGTTAAACTGGTCCGAATTGATTCATCTTCAACCCGCAAGGCATCCAATACTTCACCAATATCCCGCACCTCGCCATCAATCTCAGAAAGCCTTTTTTCTTTTTCCAATAAAGACTGACCAAGTAGATCTCGTGAAATAACCTCTTGTTGAAACCGCAGAGGAAGCAGAGAGCAAATCAGAACCAGGAAAAAGATTGTTCCAGCAAAGTAAATGTAATCGGTTGCAAAGAGATTCGAGATGATCCCGGACCTCACGAGAGGGGTGTAAACAAGGGCAAAACAAACAGGGGTGAGCGAAAAAAAGAAGGTCCCCATAAACCGCTCACCTCGCCTCCAACCATCATACGAAATCGCAAGTGCGTTCACAACGATCGAAAGATAGAGAACGTTTAGCAGTAGAAAGAAAAAATCCCACGGCGACACCATCCACCCCAGGTAGATGACCACTACGGCGACAAGTAGCCCATCCAAACTGCGGTGTAACTTGACAGGGTAATCACCAACCGAACCGATTCGCCCCACCATCAATCCGCCGGGCAGCATAAAAAAGGCCATCCAGCCCAGTGGACCCATCGCCGTTAATTGAGGAAACCCGAAAAAGCTCCACGCACCAAGGTCTCCACAAAGAGCACCTCCAAGCCCGAGGACGGTAGAGCCAAAATAGAAATAGCTCACTTCCCGAACCAGAATGAAATATCCTAAATTGTATACGAGTATGAAGAGACAAAGCCCCAACATGGCCCCCAATAGAGCCGGAGGTTTCTCGGCGAAAACGGTTTGGCCATTTCCTAAAAAATAGTTAGCCCTATTCAGGCTTCGACCACTGACGCGGTAGCGGACCAAAATTGTTGCGGTAGAATCGGCCGGGGTCATCAAATGGTAACGAACGCCAAAGGCCTTCATCAAAGCCAAGGGCTCCACCTGCTCAACACCTTGTCTATCGGTATTAATCACCCATGCCTCAACATTCTTCCACCAACTGGAATCGAATGCTAAAAACCAACCTAAGTCTCGGCTATCTTCACCCCGCACCTTGATTGCGTACCAGTGGTTACCAGACTTCGGCCCGGTCGAGTGACCATCAACAAGCCCCGAGACATTTTCCCAAGGAACTGAGCCTGCTCGGACTTGTTCTAAACTATTTAGATTCAGGGGTGTATAACGATAAAATAAAGAAAGCCTAGATGAATTATTCTCACTGAGCAGGGTCGGTTGAATGTCCCCGAGTAGACTGCGCTGGCCCTCAGTTGTCGACTTTGCACAGCCTTGAATAAATAGCGGTCCAAATAAACACAAGACCCAAATGAATCTCAAACTCTGCTTCCTGTCTGCAGAGAATCTAATTGGTCCCGAAAGGTCTCAATCAGCTCTCCGATTTCATCTGAGGTTTTGCCTATTGTAGAAATAGGTTCGCCAAAATGCACATCGATAACGCCCGGTGTTGGAGCCAATTGTAGCCGAGGCAGTACTTTGGCGCTACCACCAATATAGACTGGTACAATCTCAGCTTGAGCCTCGACCGCCAGATGGAAGCCACCTCGTTTCAATGGCTGCAGGCTAGCACCATCGCCTCGGGTGCCCTCAGGAAAGATGATGACGTTGCTGCCATTCATAACCCGAACACTGGCATCGCTTAATGCTTTTCTAGCCACATTCGATTGCTGCCTATCCACGACGATGAAACCGGCTTGCCTAGCCGTCCAACCCCATACGGGTATCTTGGACAGTTCCTTTTTGATCACAAAATAGGCTGGAGCCGGTAGGCCCACAATAATGGCAGGACCATCATAGTTACTCTCATGATTGGCCATGAGAATATAACCCTGTTTTTTAGGAAGATTTTCGGTGCCGAATACCCGGTACGTTACCCGGCTCACATTAAAAAGTGCCTCACACCAGAATCGAACATAGCTGTGAGCTTTGAGGCGCTCTCCGCGGCCCATCCAGAAGGCGATGATTGGACCTGCTACACAGGTCTTAAAGGCCATATATATATAAATCCAAGGCCAAAAAACTCTCATGGCAACACGTCCTCATAAACATCAACAAACGGTTAAGAGCGCTCTTCATCTCCAAGCACGTCTCGGCTCTCTTGTCTCTCTAAAACTTGCTTAGCTAGGCGGGTAGCCACGGGCTCCAAAGCATAGGCCAGCGCTTGAAGCACCTGCTCGGGAGGTTGCTTCGCTAGACCGCTGGCCATCCCAGCATGTAAAACAAGGCTGCCACCAACGATATCGCAAGCGTCATCACCGGCATCGCCCCAGACCAGTGGCGCGCGTAAGAGAACGAGTCCCATTGCTTCTTGTAGAACCACCGGAGCACGGCGCACCAAAGCTGCCGCCAAAACCTTACGTAGAGGCTCATCCAGAGCACGTCCAACCAACGGCGATTCCAAAGGAGCCACGGTCTTCAAAGCCGCGAGAGGACAACCTTGGCTATCAAGCTCAAGGCGCTGCGACCAAATTTTGCCACCTAAAACAATAGCCGCCTCAAACCCGGATTCGGTCGCAATCAGTTGGCGGGTTGCATTGTCGTCGCGGTCATAGGCCCGGCCATCTATCATCAACCGGACCAGGTGGGTGCGCACTTCAGCAACAACATGGTTCGAGTGTCTTACCCACTCAAAGGGCTCGGGGAAAAAGTCTACTTCGGGCGAGACAAATGTCGATTGAAGAGCGGTGTTCTCAACACCTTCGTTGAATCTTCTCCAAGCGTCCAAGGGTTCCTGATCACCGAGATTAAAACTTCGGTGAAGACTGTCGAATAACTTTCCGGTGGCATAAGGCCCTCGATAACGCAACGGCCCCGTTTCTTTAAGATACGCGTGAAGGCTTAAATAATTGAGAACGGCGGCGCCCAGGCCAGCCGGTAAGCGACTGGGTTTATCCACCGCCGGTATATAGCTTGGCTCTTGCCAATCGATGGCCTGCACAAACGCACAGGGTTCAGCGGCTCCCGGTAGAAAGAAAGCGTCGACCTGACCAAGTACATCATCAACCCCGAACTCAGTGCGAAGTGTAGCTTGAGTGCCATCTGGCAAATGAAAATGTGCTTCGCTAAGCTTACCGTCAGCGCTCTGGGCTTCTAACCAAATGAAATCATTGGCATCTCGAATACTGGTAATCAGCCCATGCTCAAGGCGAAGCTGCGTGCCTGCAGTGAAGGTCTTCATTCCTACCGGCTATCAGGTCAAACTCACTATGCGCAAGCGTTGTGCTGTGAGGGAGCCAGATAATGAATACTGGCATGACCACTGTCCTGCGACTTTTGCGCTTCCAGGGCAAATAAAAGTTCCCACAAGTCACCCACCACGGCCTGCGCGGTTGGGAATCGGCCAGCACCCTTGCCACGAACGGTCTCAATGGCCCCATCTTCTCCGTAGAATGTCAGAGCATTGCTCTCTGCCTTCACCTTCGCCAAGGCATGATGTTCAGGCAGATAGCGAGGGGAAATCCAAGCATCTACACCGGTTGGGGACCGTCGACATTCTGCCACCAAGCGAATCACCTCACCTCGGCTGGTCGCACGGGCGACATCGCTCTCACCGATGTTTTCGATGCCCTCAGAGCGAATGTCCTCGGGGGCTAAATAAACACCGAAGCCTCGCCGAACCAAAATAGATAGCTTACGGGCTACATCCGCACCATTGAGGTCACTTGTTGGATCTGCCTCTGCGAAGCCTGCTTGTTGCGCAGCCAGAACCGCTGCCGGGTAGCTTTGCCCCGCCGCCATCTCATCAAGTACATAGTTTGTCGTTCCGTTTAAAACTCCAACAGCAGCCTCCAACTTATGCTCTTTCGAAAGCCGCACAGCTGCTTCGATGCAAGGCGTTGCCCCGCCAACCGCGGCTGCATAGAGAAGCTTCTTACCCTGCGCAGTGGCGAGAGCTTCTAACCTGGTACCGTGCTGAGCGATGACTTCTTTATTGGCTGTCACAACATGGCGATCTGCCTGAAGGCTTTGCTCAATCAGCTCAAGTGGCAACTCAAAACCGCCCATGACTTCAATGGTAATATCGTGCTCAACGGCGAGTGCCGCGTGTGCATCCTCGTAAAGAATGCTTCTCGGAATATCGTTGTCTCTTGGTTTTGATAGATCACTCACAGCTATCGCCACGACATCGAATTTCTTCGGCAACTCACGCAGCCGCTTCAAAACTCCCAGCCCCACGGTTCCACAGCCCAGTAAAACGACCCGCTGGCGTAGGAGCGTGTTGCGCTGCCCAGACAAAACGTCTCTAAAAGACCCGACGGATGTCTGCCCCTCTTGGCCAGGAGCACGAACTGAAAACTCAAGGTGACGTTCGCTAGAAAAATGAATGGCTTTTTCTTGAACCACACCGCCCCCAATGGTCAGCGCGCTCTCCCAAGAAAGAGTGTCAAAGCGCTTAGCCTTTGCCCCTTCCGTATTCGGATCCCGGTCATAGTAACCGTCGACATCTTTAAAGAGCGTGCACTCTGCTTGGAGCTGGTCCGCTACAAACAATGCCGTCAGGTCTGAACCCCCACGGCCCAATAAAGTTTGAGAACCTCGCGCATTACGACCAACAAAACCTGGCATTACGATCACAGGAGAGTCCTGAAAAGCTTCTTCAAATTTTGCCGTGTCGAGGGAAATTGGCGTTGAGTTCAACGGCTCGCCCTCGGTGAGAAGACCCGCACGGGATGCATCAAACAATTCAGCCGACACACCTGCTCTATCTAGAGCAAGAACCAGAAAACTTGCAGCCGTGGCTTCACCCGTAGCAACCAAGCTTGCCAATCCCAACATATCCGGTTCAGCCGAAAATGCGTGGGCTTGCTCTAAAAGTAAATCCGTTGTGTCTCCGAAAGCAGAAACCACCGCAACGACTTTGCGCCCTTGGCGAACCGAGGCATAAATTTCATCAACAGCTCTTCCTAAATCGTGACGGCTCGGCAGCACAGAGCTACCAAATTTTTGTACGGTGATTTTAGTCATCACACGCTCCTATCCATTGGGCTTTTCATCACGCCCTGTTCAATCATCGAAAATTTGAGTTTTTGCGATTCCCCGGTGGGTCCTGCTTAAGGCAAGCAAGCTGGATTAATGGCCACCGGGGCAACACATGCTCATACAACCGTCTAAAAAGCTGCAGGCAAGGGTTTCCATGGTCTGAATTTTGGCGCTCAACATCGCGACACCTCCGGTATGAACAGAGATATCTCCGAATATTGTTCCGAAGTCAACACATCTAAAGCCCTAATCTGAATTTTATTCAGAACCTGAGCAGATTGAACATAGTGGTCGTGAGATACGGCCTGCCCCAAAGGCGCTTGTAGTCAATATCACTGCCAAGATCGTAGACTTCGATGCCCTCATCTACCAATACCTTAAGTGCTTCATATTGAAGAACATTTCCCAAGCCAATCGGCCGCAAGTCGTCTTTAAAGCTAAACTGCAGGCCTCGGTAAGTATCACGTCGGATCCCACCGAATATAAAGCCCACATCCTCTCCCTCTTGGCTTGCCATGATTAAACGAGCCGCCCCGCGGCGTGCCAGCCTTGGTAACATCAACCTATAGAAGTCTCTCATGGCGCCTTCATTCACGCCCGTCCCGGCAAGACCTTTCCAGCTATGATTTTCAACAGCCATGACCCGCTCAAAAGCTGCCGCCACCTGCTCTGGCGAATCAAGAGGTATCTTCTCAAACTCGATTTCTTGCTCCCCACACCGGCGAATATTGCGCTTTAAATTTCGCCTGAAGTAGCGGGTGCGGCGCCCAAGAAAGCCTTCCAATCCGCCGCTTAGACTGGCACCAATGCGCACGGTTTGAGGACCCTGGTAAACCTTAAAGTCTGCGGCCAGCTGGCCCAGTAGCCTTCTCACCCATGGAGCCTCCGAGTCGATGCCGGCGAGCATCATCACGTCCCAACCCTGTTCCCTTCTAAATAGACGAGACAAATCGTCGAGAAACTGGTCCTCCTGAGCCACCGCAAAGGGTGAGCCCAGTAACCACATCGCTTCCAGAGGTTGCACATAGGTAAACCCGTCAGGGTGCTTACCCTTCATCATAGCTACATAGCCGGAATCACTACGCCATAACCAAGAACTTCGGTCCGACATGAGCGCCGCATTGGCCGGTAATCCCCAATCCGTAGACGAACAAAAGCCATCTAAACCCGGCGTTTGCTCCACAAGTCGGTCAAAATCCTCCGCTTGCTCTTGGAAGGCTATTAAGTCGAGGCTCTGCATATCTTCGAAAACCTTACCACAGCCCGGGAGTCAATAGGATCACCTGGTACCACTTCAAGTCACACCAAAGTTGAGTCAAACTGTCTGATTTGGGAGAATAAGAGGGAAGATTACGATTCGGGTTAAAGCACTTCGCCGTATTTTGGAATTGTCATTTACCGAAGAAACCGGGAAGCGAACGTGTACAAACGAGGATGCATCATCGTGTTACTCTGCTTGGCCTATCAGTCTATAGGTCAGGCGCAGGATATCACTCAAATTGCGGCTGGGCAGTCTCACTACCAACTCGATGACAAGTTATCGTATCTCCGCATCCAAGGACGCTTGATGGAGCTTGAGGAAGTTCTAAACAATGGCGGCCACTCGAAGTTTGCTCCGCCACTTGGCGAGGTTCCAAACTTTGGATTTACCGATGCATCCTATTGGTTTCACACGCAGCTCAAAGCAGACCCTCGCATACCAACCCGATGGCTTCTTGAAATCGGATACCCGCTACTCGATCAGATCGATGTCCATGTGATTCGTAATGGAATCAGCAGTGAGTCTTATCATACCGGTGACCTCTCTCCGCTTGCCCAGCGTCCCATCAAACATCGTCTCTTTTTATTCCCGTTAGAAATAGAACCCGCCGAGACCATCGATTTGTATATTCGCGTTAATACTCAAAGCGCGATGCAACTCCCTCTGCAGCTTTGGGACCCTGATACGTTTTACGAGCAAGATGAACCAAGAGCTTTGGCCAAAGCATTTGTCGCCGGCACGCTCGTCATTATGTTCTTCTACAATCTCTTTCTTTTCTTCACCATCCGCGACTCAAACTACCTCCACTATGTGGGGCTGGTTGCTATGATGCTTCTGTTTTACCTATCGCTCAACGGGCTCGGATACCTCTACGTTTGGAGCGACCTCATATTCATAAACCAGCGCATCATGCCGATAAGCATATCCGGCCTCGCTGTTACCGCGGGGCTCTTCACGCATGTGTTCTTAAAGACTAAAACCAACACGCCCACAGGGCACAAAATTCTCGCCTTCCTAACCATGGGTTCATTGGTAATCTTTTTCGCAAGCTTCTTTCTTAGCTATTCGATCACCGTAAGAGCCGCGTCGGTTTTTGGGGGACTCATCTCCATTGCATGCATGGGCATAGGCCTGGTCGAAATGAGAACGGGATATGGACCCGCCCGATATTACACTCTGGCTTGGCTCTTCCTCTACAGCTCTACGGTAGTCTTGGCGATGAGTAAATTTGGCATCATCCAACGGTCGACGGCAGTGGAGCAATCCTTTGAATTTGCCATGGTTGTACAAGTGCTCCTGTTTTCTTTCGCGTTGGGAGACCGAATCAACCAGATTCAAAAAGAGAAAGCGACAGCTCAAGAAGCAGCGCTTCAACAATACGAAAAGTACTCAGAAGCGATGAAACGCAACGAAGTACTGCGTGATGAAAACTTACGATTGCAGTCCACCGATAGCCAAAGTGTTGACCTTCTCGAAATGGAACGTGAAGCATTTAAGAGTAATCCTGAGATCCGCAATAAGCAGATTCTCAAGGAGCGCAAAGCGGACCTAGGAACTCTCATCGCGGGCATGCTTCACGATATCAACAACCCTTTGAATCAAATATTAACGTCGCACGAATCACTATTCTCCGAGATCTCCGCACTCGAAACTGCTCTACTTGCCAATATGGCCGAGGACAATGCCTCCGAGGCTGCTCTGAAGAAGCTCCAAAAAAGCTTTAAGCACATGCGCAACATGCTTGAGTACATTGAGCTTGCGGGGCGTCGTATAGATTCTTTAAACAAAGGGTTTATCACTTACTCGAAAATTAACACTGATCCCGTGACCAACGTTAACCTTGATGAGCTCGTCCACATTACTCGGCACGTCGTCAACAGCCGAATCAAACCCTTTCAGGTCGACTTCGACATTGGCAAATTGCCCAAACTAACCGTCTGCCCTTCCGAAGTGTGCTTTATTTTATCGATACTGCTTACCAACGCAGCGGATGCTCTCGAAGCGGTTAAGGCTGAACACAAAGACCGCAGAGCCTTTTTCGACGGGAAAATTTCAGTAAAGGCGAGAACCGACAGTCATAAAGAAGTCGCAGGTATCATCATATCTGTTGAAGACAATGGCGGTGGAATGAGTGCCGCTGAATGGGATAGATTTCTGGAACCCTTTATGACCAGTCGCTCAGAGGCAAACTCTGGTTTGGGGCTCACCATTTGTAAATCGCTGGTTCAAAAGAACCGTGGACAAATGTGGCTTGCAGATGCCCCTCTTCTTGGCGGCGCCCGTATCGAAATATTCTTTCCTGCAAGTTGAGTCTTTCCACACACTGCAACCTCGGGTAACTTTGCTCCTATGAAAAACGAATCAACTCCATGGTGGCTCTACTGCATATTCCTCGCCTTACTTACGAGCTGCAGTACCCCAAGCCAACAAGCAAGCAGTGAACCCAGCTCGACCGCATCACCCATCGTGAAGGAAAAAAACGTGATGAAAATAACACCAACAGCCAGTCCTGATAAAACCAGCTACACTCATGTCGTCGGCGCAGAAACCGCCTATTACCTAGGGGGACCTCAACAAGGTCGCCCCTCCGAAGGCAAACTCGCCGGTGGAACAAAAGTAGCCCTTAGTGCCGATACCATGGGCGGATACGTTTTCGTTGAAGCTGAAAATGGAATCAAAGCTTGGGTACATGCTGACGCGGTCAAACCGATAGAGTAACCCGGCTAAAACCGGATACCCGCTCGTTAAATCTTAGTCATGACCGATGCATAATCTTTAGCTGTGAGCTTAGTGTATGTTCTTTGTTGAGAGTCATACCAGTAGACATCGCCCTGAATTTTAGAGGGATTAACCCCTTCTTTCTGCAGGTGATGCTTAATCACCTTAAAGCTCGCTGTTGTTTGCAGCTCCTCCACTACCCGAATGAATCTCGGTCGTGCAGCTGGTGCTAAACCAGTCTCAATAACGTCGAACACGGCCTTGGCTTCAAACTCCTGCCCATCAGACATTTGAATGGCAGCGGTGCCAACGCGGCCTTCATGATCCGCTATCTTCACACCGTAGACCGTGGCTAGCTCAATGCAGGCAGCCCGCGTAACCACGCGCGAAACTTCCTCCGTAGAGACATTCTCACCTTTGTAGCGATAAGTATCTCCAACTCTATCCTCGAACCAAAAGTCGCCATCAATGTCTTTACGCAATAAGTCACCCGAGGCAAACCAACAATCCCCCGGCTCAAACACATCTCTTAGAACCTTACGCTCAGTAGCTTGGGAATCGGTATACCCGTCAAAATGAGAAAACGGATTGTTCACTTGAATTTGTGAAATAAGCATGCCTGGCTCATTCGTACTACATGGAATCATAAACCCCTGATGGTCACGCACATACTCATCCTCATCCACACGGTACTTCACAAGTTCAACCTGCTGCAGATTGAAAGGTACTCTGCCTACACTACCGATTTTATGGCCAGTGATGTTTGCCAGCACCACATTGCCTTCCGTAGAACCGTAGAATTCACAGACCCGAACGCGTCCGTAGCGATTTCTAAGCTGGCCCCAAACATCAGCCCTTAATCCGTTACCAATGAATAAACGTATCGAGTGGTTCTTCTCATTCGCCAGCTCCGGTGCAGACACGAGGTATCTACAAAGTTCACCAACATAAAAAACAACCGTTGCTCCTGTTCGGTGAACATCGTCCCAGAATTTACTAACCGAAAACTTTGCGCCTAATGCAAGCCGACAACCCGACACCAATGCACCGCCGGCTCCCAGCAATAAACCTGTCGCATGATACAGAGGAAGTGTGCAGTAAACCGTATCGTCTGGATTGAGCCCCGCAGCCGCCGCCGAGGCTGTGCCTGCCATAAACCAGCGCCGGTTGGATATACGCGCTGCTTTCGGTAATCCCGTAGTCCCAGAAGTAAACATCAAAAGCGCCAAGTCTTCGGGTCGTCCTGGGTTTCTCGGTAAATGGGCAGCGAGTGTATCTGACGTTGTGGAGACTAAATCCTCGAGGCTCTCGACCCCATCATGTTGGGAACCGGGACCGGTGACAATAAGCCGGTCTTTATCAACAACTTCCAAAACACCCTCTAGGTGGTTCTCCGCCACGATAAGCCGCCCCACCTCCCCTGCCTCTAAAGCATGTTCAAGCACATCACCTCGGACGCCAGGGTTTAAGAGAACACCAACCACGCCCATACGACTGAACGCACCAAGGCATGCGAGGTAATCAGGATGGTTATCCATCATAATACCAACATGGTCTCCTTGCTTCACGCCGATCTTATCCAAAGCATTCGCAATTCGATTCACTCTGACATTGGCCTCAGCAAATGAGTAGGCCATATCGCTCCACATAAAAAACGTGTCGTGACCTATTTGCCGAGCCTGCTCATCTAGGATGTGGCCCATACTAAGCCCAGCTCCACGAACATTAACCAAACGCAAAAGCCGCGGCATCTGCCAGCGGACCCACCGCATGACATCCGTCATTTCTCGAAGTGTGTCTCCCGTATTCTCAAAAGCATCAGACAATAAGTCTTTCAACGCACCGGAGAGTGTTTCATCAACGGCCTTACCGTGACCTTGACGAACGCCTAACTTACTATCAGCGTCAACCTGCTCAATGTTATCCGGCGCTGTACTCTCGCCCGACTTCCACTTCACCCACTGACTGACCGTAGGCCAAACATGAGCAAGGGCACGAGAGCCTACAACCAACCCGAAGTGTCCACACTGCAATGACACTTCGTAAATTTCATCGGAAGAAGTTACGCGAGCAATGGCGCGAACAGAGGGTGGCCGAGCAAATTCATCTTGCTCCCCTACAAAATATAAAATGGGGCAAGTGATGTCATTCATCGTGACGGTATGGTCGTCCACAACAAACCCACCAACCATCATCCTATTTTGAACCACGACATTATCGAGAAAACTTCGAAAAGCTGGACCAGGCCAAGCCACAAAACCTTCTCCTCCAAGAAAGCGCCGCATCGGCTCAACTTTACTCAAAGCCTCTTTATCGTCCAGAATCCCCAGCATCATTCGGAGATATTTAATCTCCTTGCTCGGGCTCACCATTTTAAACGCTAGGCTCGTGAAATTACCGGGTAAGCCGGGAACACTCTCAAGGGCTCCCGAAAGAGCGTTGCGCACGCCTGACACCACATTGTGGGTAAGGTCGCGGTCGAAATTACGAGGTAAATTGCGCTGGAAATCGACCGGTGACCCAAAGGTGATGATCGACGCGACATCCTTACACTTTCGAAAAGCCACCACCTGATAGACAAAAAGCCCACCCTGCGAATAACCCGCCACATGGACAGGTTTGCCCGTTTCCGAGGCTATGTGGTCGATCGCAGTATTAATGGCCAGCAGGTGTTCATCGAGCGTTCGTTTTAAGCCGCCCTCTTCCGTTTCCGGGCTACCAAAATCACAGAGCCAAACATCCATTCCTTGTTCCGCAAGTACCGCGACGGAACTCAAAGGAGGAGAAATGTCATAAACCTGGGCTGTAACCATGAGCGGAGGCACCAGAAGAACTGCCCCCACTCCTTCGCTCGGAATCAACTCTTCGTAATGACGCAGCCGCATAAAGCCCTCATGCAAGGCTATCTCGTATGGACGCTCGTAAGGTGGAGTGAACCGGGCTCCACTCATGAGCCGAACGGCGTTTCGTGCTCTACGCATTGTTTTGTTTAGCGAAGCATCAAAGACACCGAAGCCTTTACGTCTCTTACCCATTTTGCTCTCCAGTTTTCGACCCTAATTGATTGGGCTGTCTTGAAAACAATTCTCGAAATAAGCTCGCACATCCGGTCGAACTGTTGCGCCTTTAAAATTCCGGGGAACCTCGCCAAATGCAATGTGGTCCGGCTTGGCTCCTTTTGAAACTTTTCCTGGCGCCTCGTGCATCAACTCTTGCGCATAAACCTCTGGTCCTTTTTCCATTGAAGGGCCCAGCTCCAGAAGCACGCAACATGCATCTTCATGCTCACTTCCCAGCTTATGCCCTACCACCGCGAGATCAAAGCCATCCACCGGCCACTTAAGAAAAGTTACACAAAACTCTCGTAACTCGGTCTCAACCTGAACACACGAGTAATTTGCCCCGCCGCGTATCATCAAGCCTGCACTGCGGCTGACCCAATAATAATCCCGCGCGCCGGTGTCCTGATTTGTAAGATAAAAAACCACATCTCCGAGACCTAAATACCATGCACCTTCACGAACGGCTCGAGTCGCAGCCGGGTCGTCGACATATCCCAACATGGCGGCATCACTTTCAACCACCAAAAGGCCAGGTTCACCTTCTAAAACTGGTTGCATAAAATCGGAATCGCTAGACACGACACTGCGAACAACCTGCGCCCGGGTCATGGGTTCATGAGGACAACCGATATAATACCCAGCCAATGGCTTACCCTCGTAAGCATGATCCCAACCACACTTCAGTGATGAGAGAATGTTTTCCTCGCTCATTTCTTTTGGAATACCCAGTGCCTGTAAACAGAGCTCCGTCGAACCAAATCGAACCCGAGGTAACCCACCGGTTAAGCGCTTAAACCGCTCTACGGTCTGAGGTCCCACGGGAGCTGAGCCGACAAGAAACTCTGTTCGCGACAACGCATGCCGGTGCGCATCACTAAGCTTGAGCCGACCACTTTCGATTAAGTTATCAAGGAATTCAAAATGCCTAGCCACCAAGGGTGCCACAACTCTACCTTGAAAACCTTCTACTATCTGCGCAAGAGCATCCCAGTACCCCGTTCCATAATGGGATAATACAAATAGTTCCGCTCCCGGATATCGTAATGCCCAGTTCGCCATCGAGGTACTGTTGGCATGATGGAGCGGGTTGACCAAAACCACTCGAGTGGGTTCGCCTTGTTGTAGGCCTAGAAATGACTCAAAAATTCTCAGGTTCGCATCATAGCCCTCATGAGAAAGTTCAACGCCTTTGGGCGCCCCTGTGGTTCCCGACGTGAACAGAGTCATCGCGGCACCTGTCTTGGGACCGGAATTCTGTTTGAGAGAATCGTCGCTCGCTTCCAACATACTCTGCTCAACCTTAAGAACATCGAGCTTTATCTCGCCCCGTTCAACCAGGTCGCGCAGTGCAGAAGGACAACTTGAATGCATCACCATGAACTGTGATTTTGTTTTACGGGCCTTATACTCAAGGACCTCAGCAGTATCAGCTTGCCAATTCACGGTAACGGGAACAAACCCGAGATGAGCCGCGGCCGCACGTGTTAGCAAATCTAAAATACTGTTTGCCCCGAAACCTAATAGAAATCTCGTACCGGCAGAGCCCAGTGGGCGCAGGCGCTCAACCATATGATCAATGGCTCTATGCCACTGAGACTCGTCCAAGCCACGCCACTGGGTTGACTCCGAACCCAAGATTACTTCGTTGATTTTAAAGGTATCTTTCGACTTCATGATTCATCCATACCAAATCTCATCGATAACAAGCAAAACAAGGTTCCGACCAACTCGGGCATTGGCCATTAAATGAGTGACAATGACGCAAGTGTGCGCTTGACCCCCGCTACCCACCAATGGTCCTATATTTGAACCGAGGGCGCTAAATCAGCATTGACCGATGACTCTGAGAATAATATCGCCGGTCTCCCTTAAAGATGTATGAGGTTTTCATGGAAAAAAAATGGACGGTTCAGCAAAGTCGAGACCTCTACCAACTTCAGCACTGGGGCGCTCCCTATTTTGACGTAAATGAAGCCGGACATATCGTGGTGACACCCGATGGCCCTGGCGGCTCTTCGCTCGACTTAAAAGGACTGGTAGACGATATCTGCCTACGCGGGCTTCAGCCCCCGCTCCTACTTCGTTTTAACGATGTTCTCCATTCACGCATTCGCAGTATAACCGATGCATTCCGCCATAGTATTGAAGCTTACGATTACAAAGGCGGCTACAAAGGTTTGATGCCTATTAAGGTTAACCAGCAAAGGCATGTCGTTGAAGAAGTCATCAACATGGAATCAGACTATCGCCTCGGACTCGAAGCCGGCTCAAAGCCCGAGCTCTTGATTGCGATGGGTCTTCTAGGCGATCGCGAAGAAATCATTGTTTGTAATGGTTACAAAGACCAAGAGTATATTGAGACCGTTTTCGATGCTCAAAAGATTGGCCTAAAGCCATTTCTAGTAGTCGACCGGTTCGCCGAAATTGAAATCATCATTCAAACGTCCAAACGAACAGGCATTGTGCCCAATCTAGGCATGCGGGCTAAACTCACAGCCAAAGGGGCCGGACGCTGGGAGTCATCTTCTGGGGACCGCAGTAAGTTTGGTCTCTCGGCCAAAGAGCTTGTACTCGCGGTTGAAAAACTAAGGCGAGCTGGAATGCTTGAAACTCTCAAGCTTCTGCATTTTCATATTGGTAGTCAGATCACGAGTATACGCTCGGTAAAAATTGCCACACGTGAAGCCAGCCATATCTATTGTAATCTTCGTGAAATGGGCGCCACACAGCTCAACTTCGTAGATGTTGGGGGCGGGCTCGCCGTCGATTATGACGGCAGTAAAACAAATTTCCACTCCTCGAAAAACTATTCACTCCAAGAATACGCGAACGACATCGTCTCAACGCTTGGTGATATATGTGATGATAACGAAGAGCCGCACCCGATGATTTTTTCAGAATCTGGTCGTGCCCTGGTCGCCCACCACTCCGTTCT
>JABJBS010000358.1 GCA_018668695.1 Deltaproteobacteria bacterium | reverse complement strand
TTGAGCAAGCGGCCATTGTCACGCTGATGGAGCCCAATCGATGGCTCATCTAAAACGTAAATCACCCCGCGAAGGGCGCTGCCGATTTGAGTGGCCAGGCGGATACGCTGTGCTTCTCCGCCAGACAAAGTGGCGCTCGTGCGGGCTAAGTTTAAATATCCAAGGCCCACGCCATCTAAAAATGATAAGCGGGAGCGAATCTCCTTGAGAATCTCTTTTGAAATTTTCGCCTTTGCACCTTTGAATTTAAGCTTCTCAAAATACTGATGCGCTTGACCAATAGGCCACCGGCAAACGGCATCAATGTTATGCTCTCCCACGCGAACCGCAAGTGCCTCAGGTTTGAGCCGTGCACCGGCACAAGACAAACAAGGCTGATGGCTCATATAGCCTTGAATTTGTTCGCGTACGCTCTCTGAGTCCGTTTCTTTATAGCGACGCATCAAAGAGGGCAGCACGCCCTCAAACGGCCGCTTGTAACGGTAGTCGGACCCGTCGCCCTTGTAATGAAACTGCAGCTCTTTTTTACCGCTGCCTTCAAGCACCACCTTTTGGATTCTCTTTGGAAGTTTCTCCCAAGCAGTCTCGGGATCAACCTTGTAGGCCTTACAAACGCAGATAAGCTGCTGGCGATAAGTGCCTCCCGCTGCGCTTCTGGCCCACGGATGAATCACGCCTTCCACAAGGCTCAAGCTCTGATCCGGGATGACTTTTTCGATGTCGAGCTTACCCGCGAGACCTAAACCCTCGCACTCAGGGCACGCCCCAAAGGGGCTATTGAATGAAAACATTCGCGGCGTGAGTTCGCTAAAGCTCAAACCCGACTCAGTGGACTCGAAGCGTTCTGAATAAAGCCGCTCTTCTCCTCCTACGATTACAGCGCGCACAGTTCCATCCGCGAGGCGCAGAGCCTGCTCAACCGAGTCTGTCAGGCGTTGCCGAATTCCGTCCTTAACCACAAGCCGATCCACGACCAGTTCGAGGGTGTGCTTATTTTGTTTCTCAAGCACAATCTCTTCTTCAAGTAGCCGAATCTCTCCGTCCACGCGGATGCGGACGAAACCTTCTTTGCGATAAAGATTGAGCTCGCGTTTGTATTCACCTTTGCGGCCTTGAACCACGGGGGCCAAAATCATCAGTTTGGTTCGCTCGGGGTTTTCTAAGATTTGATCAACAATTTCTTGAACCGTTTGACGCTCGATGGGTAAGCCGGTGACCGGGCAATAAGGAATGCCCACCCGGGCAAAGAGGAGCCGCAAATAATCATAGATCTCGGTGAGAGTTCCCACCGTGGAGCGAGGATTTCGGCTGGTGCTTTTTTGCTCAATTGCAATCGCAGGGCTTAGACCCTCAATGCCATCAACATCCGGCTTTTGATTTTGCCCGATAAACTGACGCGCATAAGCAGACAGAGATTCCACATAGCGGCGCTGTCCTTCGGCGTACACCGTATCAAACGCCAGAGAACTTTTACCGCTTCCAGAAGGGCCCGTGACCACAACCAGTTGAGCACGCGGAATGGTGACGTCGATATCTTGGAGGTTGTGCTCTCGGGCACCGCGGATCTGAATCGGCTCGTTTAGCTTCACGGTGGCCGCTTTCTTTGGTGCTGCGCCCCTTAGGTCGCAGGGCACTAGAGCTTAATCGTACTGAAGTTCTTGGCCTGTAGGTCTTTCCACTAAACCTTGTACAGCCTTATCAATCGGTATGCCTTCATAAAGAACACGGTAGACCGTTTCGATAATCGGGCAATCCACACCCAGCTTCTCGATTAATAAATAAGCGCTCTTAGCCGTGATCACACCCTCGGCAACTTGCTTGATACTTTCTTGGGCTTGTTCAAGCGTTTTACCTTCACCCAGAGCTTGGCCTACTGCTCGGTTTCTAGACAGACCACCGGTGCAAGTCAGCATCAAATCACCAACGCCAGCCAAACCGGAAAGCGTGAGTGGGTTGGCCCCTTTTGCAACCGCAATGCGCGTAATTTCGGAAAGCCCGCGTGTAACAAGGCTTGCCCGAACATTATGGCCCCAGCCCATTCCAATCACCCCGCCAGCGGCGATGGCCATCACATTCTTGAGGGCGCCGCCCACTTCCACACCCACAATGTCGGTACTCGTATAGGCCCGAAAAGTGTCTGAGAATAAAATGTCGGCAATGCGCGTTGCCAATGCCTCATCCTTGCATGCCATGACCACTGCGGTGGGCATGCCTTGAATGATTTCTTTTGCAAAGCTTGGCCCGCTCATGGCGAGGGTTCTATTTTCCCAAGCACTTCCCAACACATCATAAACCACTTCATCCATGGTCATCAGGCTCTGGGTTTCAATTCCTTTGGCCGCCAGCACCAAAGGTACCTCGCCCAAGAATTTTTTCGCCTCGTTTAAGCAAGAGCGGACAGCCTGGCTCGGAACTGCCACCATGACCCAATCAGCTCCTTCGAGAGCCTCTTGCTCGCTGTTGGTTGCAGAAATATTTTCATGCAGCTCAAAGTCCGAAAGGTAGCGGGGATTGTGACGCGTTTTATTGATGGCTTCTGCTTGCTCAGCATCTCGCATCCAGAGCCGCACCTCTTGGCCCTGGCGGGCAGCAAGCTGCGCCAACGCTGTTCCAAAACTACCACCACCAAGAACTGCTACTGTTTTCATTGAATCGCTCATATTATCCACATATCGAGCCTGTCACGGCCGGGTCAAATGCCCGCTGAATATAGGTTTAAGCAGCTGAGCCAAGGAATAAGTGAGTATATCTCACGGTTATAGCTAATAAGCTCTGCGGCGCGCCACAAGCGACAAAGATCAATGTATTGACAATTAACCCCTGACATAAGTAGTGCCCCTGTATGGATGCGTTAAAAATTTGCGGCCAAGAGCCGCTTTCCGGAACAATTGATATTTCTGGCTCAAAAAATGCCACACTCCCCATCATGGCTGCGACAATTCTCGCGCCCGGCAAGAGCCGTTTGGGTAGAGTGCCCGACCTAGCCGATGTTCGAACCCTACAACGGGTTTTGAGTCACCTCGGCATCAAAATCGAGCACGATGGTCCAGAACTTACTCTCGATGCCACTGATATCACTGAACTTGAAGCTCCCTATGAGCTTGTTCGAACGATGCGTGCGTCCATCTTGGTCCTTGGGCCACTGCTGGCCCGTTTCGGCAAAGCACGGGTTTCGCTACCGGGTGGCTGCGCCATTGGAGCACGGCCTATCGATCAGCACCTTAAGGGCCTTAAAAAGCTCGGAGCAGTTATCACCCTCGAGCACGGCTATGTGGAAGCAAAAGCTGATAAGCTCATTGGCGCAGAGATCATTTTCGATATGCCAACTGTTGGCGGTACTGAGCACCTGATGATCGCTGCTTCATTGGCAGAGGGAACCACCGTTTTAAGAAATGCGGCTCGAGAGCCCGAAATCGTGGACCTTGCACTCGTGCTTCGTAAAATGGGCGTCGATATTCAGGGCGAAGGTACGGAACGTATCACCATCGTAGGGCAAAAAGAGCTTAAGCCTTTTGACCATGATGTTGTGGCCGACCGCATCGAGTTTGGTACATTTTTGATTGCCGGAGCCATGACCGGCGAAAACCTCACACTGCGAGGCGGCGTCATCGAGCACCAAACAGCTCTGCTCGATAAACTGATTCAAGCCGGAACCAAAGTTTCCATCGACAAAGAAAAAAATGAGATCACAGTGTCGCGGCCCAAGCAGCTTGAGCCCGTCAATATCAAAACTGCTCCATACCCAGGTTTCCCAACGGATATGCAAGCTCAAATGATGACACTCATGTGCGCCGCTGAAGGCACCAGCGTGATTACAGAAACCATTTTTGAGAACCGCTTCATGCACGTGGCAGAGCTCGGGCGGCTCGGCGCCAAAATTCGCGTCGATGGCGGTAAAGCAATTGTTGATGGCGGTAAAGAGCTCTCTGGTACCACAGTCATGGCGACAGATCTTCGTGCCAGTGCGTCACTGATTCTTGCCGGCTTAGTAGCCGACGGTGAAACCATCATTCGACGTATTTACCATCTCGACAGAGGTTATGAGCATATCGAAGATAAGCTTCGAAGCGTTGGTGCCAAGATTGAGCGGTTTAAAGAAGAGTAGGCTGAGGGATTACTTCACAAGCTCTAAATATTTCTCTGCTTCAAAATGAAGCATTGATAAATCGCTTTGCTTCACGCGGTCTAAACGCCCAGCTGATAGAACCATTTGGTTCTCGCCAATTTTCTTACCCGTAAAAATCGTAAGCAGACTCTCAGAGCCTGGGCCGATGAGTTCTACGCCGCTGGATGTGGTCTCAAGGCCCGCCTTCTTGAGCAGCTTCTCATCGGGTTCTTGAACCCCAAGTTCATCGGCTTGCAGACGGCGAAGGTTATACAAAAGTCCTTGAATCACGCCTGGTTTCACGGCCCGCGGTTCACCTTCAAGGCGCCAAAAGCCATCGGCTGTTTTCTGGAAAAACAAAGAAATCGGGCCACTGAAAATGCGGACCCCCGTCACCAGTTCCCGGTCAAAGCGAGCTATGCGCCGGTCTTGCATGGTTTCAGCCTTGACCTGAAACCGGCTTATGGCTCCATCTACTTGAAGCATCGCCTGTGCCTTACGAGCGGCGGGTCCGCTTGCTTCAGCATAAACAAAAGAGCCTGAGCCATCATTAAACGCACTAAGCGTCAGCTTCGTTTCTTCACCATCGCGGCCCAGGATGCTTACCTCCACGCGGTCCTGAACCGGCGCTTTAGGCTCCATAGGTGCTGCCAAAAATGTTTTGATCTCTAAAGATTCAACCACATCCAGCACACCGCGAACTCGGTCCATATCGGCTAAGGCTAACTCTGGCTCCGTTAACCAAAATTTGTCTTCCCTTTTTTCAATGGTCCAAGCCGACTTCGATGATTGAACGGCAATCTTTTTGATTTCTTGAAGAGCAAGTTCCAAAAATCGCTTATCTCGAAAGCCATCAAGCTCACGCTGATACTGAAATTCAAGACCGTAGGCGATGAGGAAAACATCCGGGGCGGCCGCACGCTTTGCGTAATAATTTTTATCAAACTTGGTGTCGCGGCCAATCAAGAGTTCCTCTTTATCACCGGCCTTCGAAGTAAATGAGAATCGATAACTTGGCTTATCGAGACCGTAGAGCGTTAAATCTTTGGGAGGCTGCACCACACCATTTTGTTCGTCACCCACACTGCGAAGACGTTTGGCCTCAAGCATGTACCGCAAGAGTGAGCTTACTGCGGCTTGATCTGCTTCATCGGCGATGGGCTCTTCAATCACCCACCGGCCTTGCTCTGAACGCGTGAAAACCAGCTTTTGCTTAGGCCCATCCAATTCAACTTTTAGAACGTCTTGTATTTGGCGCTGATTAAAGACAGCTTGCTCTGAACGCTTACGTTCTTTCTTTTCCGCAGTTTCATCGCTTTGCCAGACAACCGCATAGCCCCCAGCCGCACCTAGAACCAGGAGCCCAAGCATAGAGAGAAATCTCTTTTGAATCGTGCTCATTATTTCTGGCGCCGGATCAACACAATGCCCAGGCCTAGAGCCACGATGCACATTGGCAAGACATCCAGTGAAAAGAACTTTAAATACATCATGTCGGTGCCGGTTAAGCTTAAGCGGCTAGCCTGACGCATTTTGGGACGAATGGTAATGTTTCCCTCTTCATCCGCCATCCAATTTAGGGTGTTGAGCAAGTAATCTTGGTTGGCATGAACCGCAAAATATTCGTCGGTCGCCCAATCAGAATCACCAAAAACAATCAGCCGCGTCTGCGAAGAGATATTATCCGCGGCTCTTGGGATGTCCCGGGTTACAACCAAGCCCACTGTGTTGTCTGGTGAATCCGATTCATCATAACCCGCTACGCCATCTTCTAAGTTCGTTTCTCCCCAAGCTGTATTGTTCGCCGTTAAAAGCGGCGTCACCTGAACCACTGCTGTGCCTGGCGCAGTTCCCACCGTTCGAACTGTTTTCATAACCGCGGCGTGGGTAAGTTTTTTCGTGATTGGGTGACCACCTTCAGCTGGAAGGACCACGGGCTCCAGGGCACTCAGACCCAGTTCACGCCGTGCGGGATTGGGATCAACAATCATGTCGTTACGGAGCTCAACGCGCCACTTCTTCAGAAACTCTACCAACCCCGCATCACTCGATGGCTCCACCATCAACATCGCTCGGCCACCGGCCTCCAAGTATTGATTTAAAGCTTTAAGCTCTGGGGCCAAAAGGTCAGAGCGGGGTCCCGCAATAATCAAAAAGCGCACCTCGGGAGGGATCACCAGTTCAGGCAAGGCAGAGTCGTCACCTACAACCACCGTGAGCTGCTCTTCGGTAATCGTGTTGGGGTTGATGAGATTAATCAGTTCAACATCGTAACCCTCTTTAAGAATCGCCTGAGCGAATGCCACGGCTTTGAAGTCGGCGGTGGGATCTTCAAAAGAGAGTTCCCCGTGACCTGTGAGTACATGAACAATTTTTTTGGTTTTCTGCGTCACTTGAATCAGCGCATTGGTAATCGCTTCTTCACTTAAATCTCTAGCTCGAGCTGTTTTCTCACCCGCGATTAAAACAACCCGGGCACCTTGCTTCTCAATTTCATACTCTTCAGCCATTCGCGTTTCACGCGCCGAGCCTTCGATATCAATGATTTCATACTTGAAGCGCTTGTTAAGAGCCTGGTAGCGCTCAAAAACTTCACGGGCAATCATATTGAAGGCTGCTTCGTTACGGTTGAAAAATGCGTAAACCTGAACATCTTGATCAAGGCGGCCCACGATACTTTCAGTTTGGTCTGAAAGAGAAAAAACTTTGTCTCGCGTTAAATCCCACTCGCGGTCGTTTGACACTGCCAAGTAGTTGGCAACACCGACCAAACCTAGAATAACCAGCGAAGAAATAAGAGTCATGCTCCACATAAGCGTTGAGCGAGACCCCGCATTTTCTAGAATGCTGTCTTTATTGGTCAGGAAATAGATAACCTCACAGATCAGCGCGAGCAGAAGTTTCCAGGTGACGAGACCTTGGAAAGCAACTTCCTGACTCAAGCCCCAAGTCAGTGGGACGCTGATTAGAAGAACGGCGCCAATTGCTCCGAGCATACGCCCAGTGTTGGCTACCCAGCTGCTTTTTTTGGTTTCGGTTTGATTCATGGTGCTCTCCTACTTCCAGCGCTCAGCTTCAATCACCCGCCAAGACAGAAAAATACCGGCGAATGAGAGGGAACAATAATAAACAACATCCGTAAGGCGAATCATTCCGCGTAGGAAACCATCGAGATGGGTAACGTGGGAAGCGTAGTAAAGCACACGCTGCAACCCTGAAGTATGGCCTTGGCTAACAAGCCCAATCAACCAAAGAACGAGCAGGGCGCCAAAACTAATAATCACCGCTACAAGTTGGCTCTCGGTAACGCTGCTTGCCAAAAGGCCAATCGAGACGCAGGCGGAACCAAAGAGGAAAAGACCAAGGTAACCCACCGCAACCGTGCTCCAATCAACCGGGCTCAAGCCATCGGCGCCAGAGATTCCGAATGCATGTAAGAGCACTGGGAAGATAAGGCTCAGTGCAAACATGGTGGTCATCACCGTAAGGGCGCCCAGGTATTTACCGAGTACGATCTCAATGGGGCGAATCGGTGCAGTCATTAAGAGCTGCAAAGTTTTACCGCGTCGTTCTTCCGAGAAAAGGCGCATGGTCAAAACAGGCAACATAAAGATCAACACGAAGACCATTTGGTACATCAAAGGAGCCAAGATGCCTTCGGTGACATTCATCATGTCGAGCCCTTGGCGATAATTGTGCTGCAGGTATTCCATGGACTGGGTTTGGAACTGCTCAACGGCGCCTCCAAACACAAGGCCCGTAATGAGAATGAATCCTCCGAAAAGAATATAGCTCATCCAAGTCGTTAAATAGACGCGAACTTCTTTGCCCGCGATGGTCAATGTATTGCGCATAGCGAAACCTTAAAGTTCAGTCAGTGATAAGAAAATTTCTTCGAGACTCTTTTGGCCTTCATCGTTGGTGTGCTCTTTCACCAAGTGGTCGAGGTTATCATCGGCAACGATCGAGCCCTTGTTGATAATCACCACGCGATCACACACGGCCGTCACTTCTTGAAGGATGTGCGTTGAAAGAATCACCGTGTGGTCGCCGGCAAGGGACTGAATCAAAGTGCGAACTTCACCAATTTGCCGAGGGTCCAAACCAACAGTAGGTTCATCGAGAATTAAAACCCGCGGTTTGCCCAAGAGCGCCTGAGCCAAGCCGGTTCGCTGCTGATAACCTTTGGAGATATTGCGGATTAGGCGATCTGCCACCAACTGCAGGCTTACCTTCTCAATCGATTCATCTACGTTCGATTTTAAGTCGCCGCCGCGCAGGCCTTTGAGTTTTCCAACAAAGCGTAAGTATTCGCGAACCGTGAGGTCTGGATAAACGGGAGGAATCTCTGGCAGATAACCAATGGAGCGTTTTACATCCATTGGTGAATCAAACACATCGAAGCCAGCGACGGTTGCCTTGCCGGAGGTGGCTGGCAAAAAGCCGGTCAACATTTTCATCGTGGTGGTTTTACCCGCGCCATTGGGCCCGAGGAATCCGACGATTTCACCAGCGGCTACGGAGAATGAAACATCATTGACCGCAACCAAATCGCGGTAGCGTTTTGTTAAACCATTAATCTCAATCATGACAATGCCCTCGAAAGGACTTCTGACCGGATTCCGAGCCTTTGTCAAAAGGCTTAGGACGCTATTTGCTTGTTTATTGGGCTGGTTCGAAATGGAACATGAAAGTCAGCAAAACTTGGTTGAAAGTGTTGCTGGCATTATCCACATCGCGGGTCTGATCTTTGCTCGCATTGAAAATAAAAGTATCAAACGGGGCGCTTACCAAGGTGTAATCAAAACCCACCTTAAAGAAAGAGACCACAAAATACTCAAGGCCTAAACCAAACCGAAAGCCACCCAAGCCGCGAAAGCCTACTTCATCGGAAAATTCGGATGCCAGTGGGTTGTAAACCTGCCATGTGCCGCCCCAACCGAGAAAAAGTGAAGGCTCTAGGTCGTCCATCCAAGTCGGGAGTTGGTCGCGCCAGTGCCAAGCTGGGTAAATACGGGCACCCAAGCTTACGTGGGCAGCCCATTCACGCTCTGCTGCATCTCCGAGTGCATGGCCGTGGCCGTGAGCACTAAGCTCTAGCGCGCCATAACCCATGATGTTGTATCCCATACGCAAACCGAGCACTGAGAGTCCGCCAGCAATGTCTGTTGTGAAGGCGCCATTTGCGTTGGTCGGGTTGATATAACCCGGGACAGAGACTTCCTGCCCACCCGCCGTAGAAAAACCAATCCCGCTACCAATATAAAAGCCAGGGCGAGCCTCTGCTGTGCCCGCGAGCATCAACAAAGCGAAAATGATAGGGAGAGTCTTGCGCATTTTAGCGTCCTTTGAATTCTGGTTTACGTTTTTCGTTGTAGGCGCCAATGCCTTCTTTGGCGTCGCCGGACATAAAAAGTTGCTGCTGAAGCTCTCGCTCAAGGCTGAGGCCTTCAGCAAATCCCATTTCCATCCCGCTGATAACCGAACGTTTGATGAGGCCTACCGCATGAGAAGCCTTATGGGGGGGGCAAAACTTACGCGCATAGGTCATTGCTTGATCGGCAAAGTCCTCAGCCGGTAAAAGTTCATTCACCAGCCCAAGCTCTTTGCCTTCTTCCATCGTGAGATTCTGGCCAGTGACCATCATTTCAATAGCCTTGGCTTTACCTACCAAGCGCAACAGCCGCTGAGTTCCGCCGGTACCTGGCAACACACCCAAGTGAACTTCTGGCAGTCCGAGCTTTGCTTTACCTTCTTTACCCAGACGAATATCTGCGGCCATCGCGATTTCAAGCCCGCCGCCCACGCAGTGGCCGTTAAGCGCTGCAATCACCAATTTAGGCGTGCTTTCGAGTCGGTTGAGGGTCTCGTTCGCATGCAAACAGAAGTAATACTTAAAGGTTGGCGTTACTTCACCCAACATTTCGATATCTGCGCCGGCGCAGAAAAACTTATCACCTTCGCCCGTGAGCAAGATAACATGAACACTTTCGTCCATGCGGGCCTCTAAAATAGCCTTATCTAGCTGCTCCATCATGTCGTAGGAGTATGCGTTGGCTGGGGGATTGGTGAGGGTAATAACCGCGACACCATCTACGGATTTATAGTTTACAAGCTCAGTCATGGAGCGGGTTATAGTCGATTGGCGCCCAGTCGTAAACGGCTCAGAGCTTAGCGGCTGCGATCGCAGCGTAGGCGTTTGTTAGATGAAAAACCTAGCCTAAAATAAGGCGAGCGGCGCCAAGATAAATGGCAACACCCATCACATCACAGCCCGTGGTCACAAGCGGCCCGGCCGCAATCGCGGGATCGATGCCAATTTCTTTAAACATCGCTGGAGCCAAGGCACCCACAAAGGCTGCAATGGTCATAGAGCAAAACATAGAAAGCCCAACGGTAATGCCGAGAATATCACTGCCAAACCCAAAATTTGAGACGATGGCAACCAGTGCGCCGGCTGCAAGCCCCATAATACTGCCCACCATGCTTTCTCGGGCGAGCGTTTTTCCAAGCATGCTGGCGTCGACTTTTCCAATCGCAAAGCCGCGGGTAATAATCATCGCGGTTTGTGAGCCTACGTTGCCAGTCATGGCCGCCACGACGGGAACAAAGGCTGCGAGCATGAGTGTGTCTTCGAAAGGGACATGGCGGAACATAGGAACCAAGACTGCCGCAATCAAAGAGCCAAAAAGGCTTCCCACCAGCCAGGGCAGGCGGAACATAGCGATGCGGAAGAAATCCTGGCCATAAACCAGCTCTTCGCTCGAGGCACCGGCCATCGTCATGACATCTTCAGTGGCCTCTTCAAGCATAACATCGTGAATATCATCGAAGGTGATACGGCCAACCAAGAGCCCTTGGGGATCGACCACTGGCAAGCTCACAAGGTCGTATTTACCAAAAACCCGAGCAACTTCCTCTTGATCAAGGTCGACTGTAACCCGCTGTTCTACGGGCTGGCTGATTTCACTCAATTCGGTTTGCTCAGTAGAAAGCACCAGATCTTCAAGCTGAATGATTCCGCGCAGCATGCCGTCACTGTTGACCAGGTACACCTCGTGAATCTCTTCGATTTCCTCGCGAACCAGGCGCACGGCCTCGATGGCATCAGAAACCAGAAGCCCTTCCTCGACCATGCAGAGCTCTGTCTGCATCAAACCACCGGCGGAATCTTCCGGAAAACTTAGGAGCGTTTGGATATCGTCGCGGTCATCTTCATCAAGCTGGGCCAAAACCGCACTGGCGCGTTCGGGAGAAAGCTCTCCCAAGAGGTCTGCTGCATCATCGGTTTCAAGTTCTTCAACCGCCGCCGCTAAGCGCTCAATTTTTAGAATGGAGCCAAGCTTTTCTTGAACACCGTCATCAAGCTGAGAAAGCGTTTCCGCGAGTTTTTCCGCGTCGAGACAGCTCGTGATTCTTTTCCAAAAACGAATATCTACGTGATTAAAAAGCTCTGCTATATCGACCGCATGCAGGAGGCGCAGATATGCATCAAGCGTTTCTTCACGCCCCGGCTCAAAGAGTCGTTCGATATCCTGGCTTTGCTCGCTCATAACGAATGCCGGTTTAGCATAGGTTCAGTTGAAAATCATCCACAAAATCAGCCAATTACAAAACTTGGTGCTCAGCGTAGGCGATGCGGTCATGGCCACCTAAATCTTGAATAATCCCGGGATTTTTCCAAGACGGCCCCCAGAGGGAGCGCACACGGGCAGATTGGCCGGAGCCCATTTCAATTGCAATAAGCCCTGGCTGGTTCAGAAACTTGGAGGCCTGGGCAACGATTTCGCGGATAATTGTTAAGCCATCGTCCGCAGCAAAAAGCGCCATATGGGGCTCGTAATCCAACACATCCTTTTGCATCTCACCCCGAAAAGACTCTTCAACATAGGGAGGGTTGGCCAAGATAAGATCAAAGCGCTCACCATCTGGGAGAGGCTCGAAAAGGTTACCTTCAAAAACGCGGACGCGCTCATCCAAATCATGAGATTCTGCATTATGCTTAGCCACCGCCAAAGCCTCTGGCGATAAATCACTCATCGTCACGCTCGCTCGGGGGAGCTCGAGAGCCAGCGTCAAACCGACGCAGCCCGAACCGGTGCACAGATCTAATATTTTTGGAGAATCGGTCCCACGTTCACGGCACCAGCCAAGCGCCTTTTCCACCAAATGTTCGGTCTCTGGCCGCGGGATAAGAACTGCGGGGCTCACCTGAAACAGATGCCCATAAAATTCCTGATCCCCTAAAATATAAGCCACCGGTTCGCTGGCGGCTCGTCGAAGGAGCCAACGCTGAAACTCAGAGGCCTCTGCCTTACTCGGCACTTTTTCTGGCCAAGTCATTAAATAGGATCGGGTCTTATCTAAAGCTCTTGCCAAGAGAATCTCGGCATCAAGCTTCGGCGTGTCGATACACTGCTTAGCCAATAAGGCCTCGGCGCCCTCTAAAAGCGCTTCAATAGAGGCGCCTTCGCTCAAGTGCTCTGGCCCTTGAGCTCTTCACTTTGGAAGAACGTGCGAAGAGCAATCAAAACTGCTTCCAAATCACCCTGGAGTACTGCCGGTAAGTTGTGGGCACTGAAACCGATTCGGTGATCGGTAATGCGATCTTGAGGGAAATTATAGGTACGTATCTTCTCAGAACGGTCGCCGGTTCGAACCAGCTCTTTACGCTCGGCTGCTCGTTCAGCAGCTTCTTGTTGGCGGATAAAATCCAAGAGCCGGGAAGATAAAACCTTCATCGCCTTCGCGCGGTTTTTAATCTGACTCTTTTCATCTTGGCACTGTACCACCATTCCCGTCGGCAAGTGCGTGATACGTACCGCTGAGTCGGTGGTGTTAACGTGCTGGCCACCGGCACCTTGAGAGCGGTAAGTATCGATGCGCAAATCTTCATTGCGGATATCAATTTCAGCTTCTTCGGCCTCAGGCATCACGGCAACGGTTGCCGCTGAAGTATGGATTCTGCCCTGGCTCTCAGTGGCTGGGACACGCTGAACGCGGTGGACACCCGATTCGTATTTAAGTGCTGAGAAGACATGGTCACCGGCAACAAGGCAGATCACCTCTTTAACGCCGCCTTGAGTTCCCTCACTCATGCTCATGACTTCAACCCGCCAACCTGAACGCTCGGCATACCTTGAATACATGCGGAATAAATCACCCGCGAAAAGCGCGGCTTCATCCCCACCGGTACCTGCCCGTATTTCCAATATGACGTTTTTGTCGTCGTTGGGGTCTTTGGGCATTAAGAGAAGATTGATTTTATCCGTGAGGTTCTGAAGCTCGGTCTCAAGCTCCGGGAGCTCTTCCTTCGCCATTTCACTAAGCTCGGGGTCTTCACCGTCGGCAATCAGCTCTTTATTATCCTGAATTTGCGTTTCGAGTTGGCGATAAGCTCTGTAGATCTCAACGAGGCCTTCAACTTCGCGGTGTTCTTTGGCCACGTCGCGTAGGCGATTTTGATCAGAAAGCACGACTGGGTCGGCTAAAAGGCGGTTGAGCTCTTCGTAACGAGCCTCTACTTCAGCGAGTTTATGCAGCATAACGAGGCATCCTTACGGCATTTGCCTTAGGGGGCATAGGCAGAAACGACAAATGGACGAATCTATTTAGGTTCGGTGAGTAGGACGCAAGAGCCACTGGCAAGCGCCACGATACCGTCGGACGGCTCAATGACGACAACATCACCAAACTTGAGATGCTCTTCGCCATGGTCTCCGATTAGTTTGACGGGCTTTTTATCTGCAATGACAACACGCAATCCCTCTTTTGGAAAAGCGGTTCCCATCTGAACAGTTTCCATAACGAAACAGGGACCTGTTACTTTCGCCCGATCTGGCTGCGGTAAATCAAATCGGTCATATCGAATGCACGCGGCGGCTTCATCAAAATGAAGCTCTCTTGGCTCACCGTTTTCGTCGACGCGGCCCCAATCGTGAATACGGAATGTTGTATCGCTCGGCTGCTGAACTTCGAGCACTAAAAAGCCCGCTCCCATTGCGTGAATGGTTCCCGCTTCGAGTAAGTACATATCGCCTGGACGCGGCGCCGCTTCATACATCCACTTTTCGAGGCTGCCTCGTTCCACCGCTTGTTTGAGCGTCGTTGCATCTAAGCCCGGATAGTTTCCCGCCAGGAATTTCGATTTATGCTCTGCGTGAGCAATGTACCAAGCCTCTGTTTTAGGATTGCCAATCCGCGTATTTCGGCAAAACTCTTCGTCTGGGTGAACTTGAACACTCATACGTTCATGGGTGTCGAGCCACTTAAGCACAAACGGGAAAGGTCCTTGCCCATCTCCACCAAGAGCGCCGCTGCGCCAAAGCTCGCCGAGCTTCTCACCCTTTTTGGGGCCGCAGCTGACAACATTTTCATGGCCCGGTAACTCTGACAATTCCCAGCTCTCGCCCACTTGACCCTCAGGCAAGGTTCGAGAAAAAAGCTGGGCCATTCGGCGACCGCCCCATGGCTTCAAATGATATTCTGGTTCAAATCTTAGCATGATCAGCCCTAAACTAGACCGTTATGAAGAAGCAGGCAATCCCGTAAATAGGCTTCAGTACTCGTCCAGTGCTTCCATAAAGAAATCGACAACGTCATCTACCAAAACCTTGAGTTGTCGCTTGCCAGAAAAACGGTGGTCAGCCCCCTCAACCAAACACATCGAAACACTCTCAGCTGCGGCTGCAATATCGTCAGCATCCGACACGGGCACCACCCGGTCCTCTAAACCATGGACCACCAAAAGAGGAACACCCGTCTGAACCACAGCCCCAATGACATCATGGCGGCGAGCATCTTCAATAAACTGAGCGCCGATTTTTACGCCACCGACCTCAATAAAGCCGCGTTCTCTCCAATTGGCTACGTCATCGGGATAACGGCGAGCGAGTAACTTGGGGTAGGCCACTGCGGCAACTGTTGCCACTGCGCTCACCTTAGACTCTTGCGGTGCCGTTAGAAGGGCTACTGAGCCTCCCATACTCGAACCGAAAACTCCCAGACGGCTTACGCCTTGCTCAAGCATCCAAGCAATGGCGGCCTTAAGATCTTCGATTTGGTTAGAATAAGAGAGATCGTAGATATCCCCCTCAGACTCGCCCCGACCGGCAAAATCGAAGCGCATACCGCGCACCCCGCGCTGCGCCAATCTTGAGACAATTTGTGAGTGTTTTGGCCCATCTTTGACGCTGAGCATCCCATGGCAGCATATAACTCCAAGTTCAGAGTCCATCGGGCCCTCAACAATTCCAGCTAATTTCTGTCCGCGTGCATTCTTGAAATAAATCGATTCCATTCTTCATTCATTATTCCACACCATCGCCGGGCTCAAGCCGTGGATTTATCAAGTCAAAAGGGGTATGGAGCCACCGATTGGATTCAGCGGAGACTTAATATGCGTCAAAACCGAGTAATTTGTAGAAATGCCCTATGGGCGATGGTCATGACCTTCACAGCTATGGGCTGTAAAGGCACGGGTTCAACTGCGCCTGCAAGCGAAGGTGGAAACCCGGAAACAGCCATTGTGGTCCCCGGAGTCGAAAAGGGAAACCAAATTACTGGGCCTCGCGCAGACTTCTACAAGGGAGCTTTCCCGGAGGCTGCTGAATTTGAAGCCAGAGATATCCCAAATGTCATGGTGCGCGACCTAGATAAAGGCAACAACACCTACATCGTGGCCAAAGACGCGCAGGGCAAAACTCTCGGTTATCTCCGCGACATCAGTGCTCCAATGACGCTAAACGACGATTGCCCCTGCAATCCTGTCTCTGTAACCCTCGCTTTTCAACAAGATCTCATGCTTCTGAAGCTGCTTTACGCCGCTCCGCTGCAAAAAGCAGGGCACGCTCCTATGAGCGAGTCGGAGATGGACCAACTCACCCAGCTCGCCATTCGGCCACCAGATTCGCTGCTCACCGTCACCGATCCCAAACTCTTGGTTGACGGCGCCTCAGGAGCCACTCGCAAGGAGTACCAGGGTACGGTTGTACTCGAGGGTGCATACACCAGCTGGCGCGTGGCCGGGCTTGTACGCGAAACACAACGCATTCTCGCTGGCGCCCCAATTAGCCGAGACAGCAAACGACTCGAAGGTGTCCTCGCCTCTCAAAAGACCCCTGGAGCCCAGGCGCTCGCACTCGCAGCCTTCATCCCAACGGCCGAGAGCGAGCCATTTGCTCAACAAGCCATCCGCACCATGGTCCGCGCCTATGTTGGACACCTCCAAGAAAAAGGTGAGCCTCTGCCCAAGGTTGAAGCGCGCATTTTAGATCCCCAGCTCTCTGACGAGCTTTCAACCATTGAAACGCTTTACGCCTGCCAGGGCTTTGCTGCAGAAAACCTGCGAACAACGTTTCAAAAGCAATGCTTGGAGCAGCTTAAGACTGCCACTGGAATCGAACAGTACACCGTTGAAATCGGCCTCTTGCGTGGAACCGTTGCTTTTTACGACAAAGATTACGCAACCGCTGCTCAAGACTTAAGTGTTGCCGCCAGCGCCATCGACCCCTACCTCGATGCTGAGATGCACATTCGCTTGGTGACCTCGCTTCAGAAAATCGGTCAGACGGAAAAGGCATGCATGGGAGCACAGGGCCTTTATTACATTCACCCCGCACACAAAGACGTGCTCGCGCTTCTTGACTCCTGCGGACCGGAAACGAAAAAACTTTTGGCCTTACTCGACGCCAAACGAAAAGAAGCCCTCATTGGTTCACAGCTTTCGGGAGCACCCGTTGCCCCTATGAACCTAACCTTGGACAACCGAGATGTATCGCTCAACCTCGCAGAAGGCGGGAAAACAAGCCTTGTGGTGTTCTTTGCAACATGGTGCCCACATTGCCAGGAAGAGCTTCCGCACCTTGTTGAGTTTCAAAAGAGTCTCTCAGCAAACCCCAAGCTTAAAGATAAAGTACAGATGATTGGTATCCGCACTGCCATTGAGCGTGAGCAAGAGCCTTACTCTGCATTTCAGAAGCGCTTTAATCTCAACTTCCCAATTTATACCGACCCGGCCATGAGCTTGGTGTTTCAGAAGTTTATGCAAACAAACGGTAAAAAGCCTGCTTTGCCGACCCTTGCTGTCGTGGATGCAAAAGGCTCGGTTCGCTACTTCATCGAAAATGGAGAGCATCGTAAGCTGGAAGAAGAACTTCTTTGGGCACTGGAATCACTGGCTCAGTAAAAGACAAAGCGCAAAGCTTCTACTTCTTACGAAAATATTGAACCTGCCATTTATGAACCGCTGTGTTGTGGCAACTTAAGGTGGGGCAAAAAATGTGCTCCCCGTTATTCTTCGATACGAAAAAGAAATCGCCGCAATCGTCTGGCTTAGCGACCGCTTGAAGCGCCGCAAACCCTGGGTTTGCAATCGGCCCTGGCGGCAAACCGCTGCGCTTATAGGTATTGTACGGATGGTCCATCTCGTGAAGATGATAGCGCTTGATATTCCCATCGAAATTAGGGTCTGAAAGAGTGGCCGCATAAATCACAGTTGGGTCGGTTTGAAGACGCCAAGCTGGCTTGGCTTTGAGGCGATTGTAAAACACACACGCAATACGGGGTCTCTCGTGAGCGGCGCCGGTTTCTTTTTCTACAATCGACGCAAGCGTTAGAAACTCAATCTCGCTAAAGCCCAAGGGCCCTGTGCCGCCTGTGGTTACAGCTTTATAAGCCGCGTGATAAGTTTTAATAATTCGCTTAAAAATCGTTTTTGGGGTCACACCACGTGCAAAAGTGTAAGTTTCGGGAAAAATAACCCCCTCACAGTTCGGCTGATTGACCCCGTGGGCCTTTAAAAAGACTTGGTCATCGCAAAGATTGTCGAAGTCGCTTTTCGATATCCACTTCGCTTCATCTAACAAATCTCGGATTTGCCAACGGTTTAAGCCTTCGGGAATCGTGAAACGTTCCGTGACCACGCGGCCCTGATTCATCATCCGAACAATGTCCGCCGGGGAGTCGCCTCGGGCAAACTGATAAGTCCCAGATCGCAACCCACCCAAATCTTTATAACGCGCCCAGGCATAAACAAGTTCAGGGCGCTTAATGACACCTCGTAAAGCAAGCTCTTCTAAAACTGGCTTAAGCGTCTGTCCTGATTTGAGATGGAAAGGTTCGGGCGTAAATTCGGAAAGAGCCGGTTGCTCAACAAAGCCCTGAACCCAGAGCAATGCGCCCGTACATCCAAGACCCAAAATAAAACAAAGTCTTAAAAGTAAGCGCATATTTGATTAACTATAATGAAGGAGGGTTTACTTGCGGAAACGGTCTTTTAGACTACCAAGGCGCTCAAGGATATCTTCAACTTCTCGGCTAAAACCTTCAGAAACAACTCCCAGGCCTTCCTGAACGCGATCTTCGATGCCACGCTGAATCTCTTCAAGGTTCTTCTGGCTTGAAGACAGCATTTCTTTCACAGAAGCAGGGCTTTGCTTTTCCGTGGGGGCTTCTCCTTCTGGAGCTCCCTCTACGGCCACTTCGCCTTCACCATCGGTTTTGATAACACGACCAACGGTTTCACCAAATTGAGAAGTGATTCTCGTAACGGTGTCACTCGCGGTGTCGCGAATATCTTGAGCTCTCGATTGAACCGTCTCAACTTGCTCACGAGCAAAGCCGCCGATATTTTCGCCACTTTGCTGGATTAAACCACGCAAAAGATTAAGCGGCATAAAGTGTGCTTTTTTCTCTGTCTCAAAAATGATTTGAGCAAGTGTGACACTGGTGAGGTCATCGCCACTCTTGTTATCGATGACTTGAACTTCTTCACCACTTTTTATCATGGTTGAAATGTCATCGAGCGTCACGTAGCAACTACGCTCCGTGTCATAGAGTTTACGATTCGCATAGCGTTTTACAATTTTGGTTCCAGACATGACTAAATTCGTAACATGGTGCGTAATCAGGGGCAAGAAGCCCTGGATTTTCAATTACTTTTCCCGCAGCAACAACGCAGTGCGTCGCAATTCGAAACTTAAGGATTTAAGCTTACTGCAAAGTTGGCTGGGTTTATCATCCGGTCTCGGTTTTGCAAACCACTTGAAATGAAGTTTCTTGATGATTCAAGATCCACTCATATCTCAAGCGATTCTCAACACAGAATATAAATGAATCCAACGGGCCGACTGGCCAAGAGCAAAGGGGATAAAATCGAGAAGGGGAATTTGTGGTGCCCAGGGACAGATTTGAACTGCCGACACGGGGATTTTCAGTCCCCTGCTCTACCGACTGAGCTACCTGGGCTCCAGCGAGGGACGTCTTATACTTTTGAGGTGTGCAAAGTCAAGAAGGCCCGTCATCCTTAGTGATCGACAGGAGCTGCTTCTTTCTTTGCAGAGGTCGTATTTTTCTCTCGGGGATGAAAAACAAGCTCCAATTCATCGCCATTGGCCTGAATTTCCACGGTTCCCCCGCTTTGAAGCGAACCAAAGAGGATTTCATCTGCCAGTTTGCGTCGAATCTCGCGATCAATCAGCCGGTTCATCGGTCGTGCCCCAAATTTGCGGTCGTAACCACGGTCTCCGAGCCAGTTTCGCGCCTCATCGTTAAGATCGAGCACAACACGTTTCTCGGAAAGTTGGTCTTCAAGCTCGGCCACCATCTTGTCCACGATCATACCAATCGTAGATTTTTCAAGATGCGTAAACGGAACCCATGCATCCAACCGGTTGCGAAACTCTGGCGTGAACGTTCTTTCAATGGCGCCCTTTGCATCGTCCGTGCTGCTTGATTTGCTACCGAAACCAATCGAACCTGTCTCCATTTCAAATGCACCGGCATTCGTCGTCATAATTAAAACAACGTTACGGAAATCAGCCTTACGGCCATTGTTGTCCGTAAGCGTGGCATTATCCATGACCTGCAAAAGCACATTGAAAAGATCTGGGTGCGCTTTTTCAATTTCATCGAGCAAGAGAACTGCATGAGGGTTCTTGATAACTGCGTCTGTTAAGAGACCGCCTTGATCAAACCCAACATACCCTGGAGGCGCCCCAATAAGGCGGCTCACAGTGTGCTTCTCCATATACTCGCTCATATCAAAGCGGAGCATCTCGACGCCCATACAGGCTGCCAGTTGGCGAGCGAGCTCAGTTTTACCAACACCTGTTGGACCGCTGAACAAAAACGAACCCACAGGCCGACGCGGACTACCGAGCCCGGCACGCGAGAGCTTAATGGCACTCACCACGGATTCTACAGCCTTGTCCTGGCCGTAAATCAAAAGCTTTAAATCTCGGTCGAGCTGAGAAAGTTTATCTTTATCGGAGCCTGAAACGCTTCTAGGCGGAACCCTGGCAATTTTTGCCACGACCGCTTCGATATCTTTCGGGCGAATGGTTTTCTGCCGCTTGCCCTTGGGCATCAGCCGCACACTCGCACCAGCTTCATCAATAACATCGATGGCTTTATCCGGCAGAAACCGCTCATTGACATATTTATGAGCAAGCTCCGCTGCTGTTCGCAGTGCCTGGTTCGTATAGGTAATTTCGTGGTGCTCTTCGTATTTGGTCTTCAAGCCTCGGAGAATCTTAAAGGTCTCTTCGACTGTGGGTTCCACGACATCGATTTTTTGAAAACGACGGGCCAGGGCGCGGTCTCTTTCAAACACGCCTTGGAATTCTTTGTAGGTGGTTGAACCCACCACGCGAAAATCACCGGATGCCAAAGCTGGCTTCAGAATATTACTCGCATCGAGCGTGCCACCGCTTACTGCGCCAGCTCCCACAATGGTATGAATCTCATCGATGAATAGAATCGCGTTACCGCGCTCCTGAATCGCTTTTACAACTGCTTTAAGCCGCTGTTCAAACTCTCCTCGAAACTTCGTTCCGGCGATAAGAGCGCCCATATCAAGCGCAAAAATCTCTTCGTTTTCCAGAACCTCTGGAACACTCTTTTCCACAATCGCAAGCGCAAGGCCTTCGGCAATGGCTGTTTTACCAACACCTGGTTCACCCACTAAAATCGGGTTGTTTTTGCGGCGACGGCAAAGAACCTGAACAGTTCGATTGATTTCGTCGATACGGCCAACAACGGGATCGATTTTCCCCTCTCGGGCTCGATCGTTGAGATTGGCCGTAAAGCTTGCAAGCGGGTCGGGACGCTTTTTCTCTTCGCCTTCTTCCTCTTCTTCTTCGAGTTCATCACCGCCTTCATGGGCAAGTGATGGCTCGTCGATTTTAGAGATGCCATGAGAAATAAATTCAAGAATATCCAGGCGGGTTACGCCTTGCTCACTCAAAATGTAGACGGCAAAACTTTCAGGCTCGCGCATGACGGCCGCCAAAAAATCTCCGGCATCCATTTCTTTTTTACCGGAGGATTGCACATGAATTGCCGCACGCTGCAAAACTCTGGTTAAACCTAAAGTTTGCTCGATTTGATAGTCACGGTCTTCAGGAACCTGAACCTGCTCGCCGAGATAGGTTTCTAAACGAATGCGCAGATCATCAATATCGGCGCCGCAGTGACGCAAAATTTCCATGGCCCAATTATCGTGGCTCATGGCGTAGAGCACATGCTCCACACAAACCATATCGTGGCGACGTACTTCAGCTTCTCTAAGCGCTAACTTAAAAACCACTTCGAGTTCACGTGAAATCATTCAGCTGGCTCCATAGAACAACGCAGCGGGTAATCGTGTGCCCGCGCGAGCTCGGTGACTTTGTGGACTTTGGTTTCTGCAACTTCATAGGAAAAAACGCCGGCCACACCTGCACCTTTACGGTGAACATGCAGCATGACTTGAACCGCGCTGGGTTCTTCTAAATGAAAAACAGTTTTGAGCACCAAAACAACGAACTCCATGGTGGTGTAGTTGTCATTGTGGAGCAGTACTTTGTAACGCTTGGGCCGCTTGACCTTAATTTCAGATTCAGTGGCAACTTGCCCCTCACCTTCATAAGGCTCGTCTTCCCAGTTGTCATTTCCATCAGACATGGTTCTTCTAATTCCTTAGATATTACTACTATATTACCATATGGGTCCGACGCTCGCCCGGCGCAAGGGCTAGAGCTTAGAATTGGTAGGCAAATTCAACGCCTACGCCCCAGTCATCGGTTGCTTGGTATCCAGCGGCTTCTCTTGTGCCATCAGCCCTTACTGTGGCCTCTTCGAAAACCCAGCGCCGTGAAGCCTGAGCTACAAGGTAAACGAATGGGTACATTTGGTATTTGGCCTGAGCAACAGCCATAGAGCGGTCATCAAACTTAAAAATGTCATCGGCGCCCGTAATATTGGTTCGGCGGTAATACGCCTCGAATTGAAGAACATCGAGAGCGGGGACCAAAAGCAGCAGGGTGAATGTGCCTTTGCCAATGGGTGTAAATTCTGTGCCTGGATCCGCTTCTGCTGCAGCCAGGCCAGCTTCTTCAGCTGCTTTCTCAGCATCGGTTTTAGAATAATGCTCGTATTTACCAGCAACCGTAACAAGCCCCATAAAATCAAAGCCTAGCTCACCATAAACTCCGTTGATACCTTCACCATCGTTAAGCGGTGAGTCTTCACTGAGTAGATAACGCCCTTTGGGCATTACAGACTGACCGGCCAGCGAAAAGCGCTCGATTTCATAAAATGTATCAAAATACATTGGGATATAATTCGAGGCGAAATGTCGATACTCCAACAAAATTGGGATTTGGAAGTCAATGCCAATAGGAAGCTTAAACTTTGTGTCCAGGCCAATATGAAGGCCGTAGCCAGCGCCGCTAACGAAGTTCAAGTCGATATACGGGATCATTTCAATGATGTCGTTGTTTAGTACCTCAGCTTCAATATCTAAACCAATGATGGTGACGCCTTTGGTTTCGGCAACGGCTATTTCTCCTTCGGCATCGACATCAACTTCTTCATCCCCATCCGCATCCACTGAAAACGGGGCGTTTAAATCTGTCGCTACGCTTAAACCCAGAGAGAAGATGTTCAATGCAGATTCCGGTGCCCAAAAACCAACCGGCTTTACAAACCCGCGGGCCGCAATCAGTTGAGAGTCAATCCCCCCGCCCATGATACTTACGAGATCGCTGAACATGGACTCGAATCCACCTAGATCGGTGTTTAAGTCGAAAGCGAAACCTACTCGGTGGGTATTGATATCGATGGTGTTGCTGTAACCGCGAACAATCGTTCCGTGGCCCAGTTTGCCGCTGAGCTCACCTAAGCGGGCATAGATAAAGTCTCGCTTTTCGCCGTACTGGATGTAACGAAGCAGCTTTAAGTAATCACCAACCTCATCCCAGTCTTCGCCGCGGACCAGCTGCTTGCCGTACTTCTTTTTGCCCTCATCATCCCAGGGGTGAACCCGTAAATTGAGAGGGACCTGAATGCCAAAACCAAACGGTCCCGTTCGAAAATCAAAACGTGGGTTAATTTGGAGGTACATTGCGCCATCAATGCTTTTAAACATCAAGCCGGCAGCCATCTCGCTTTGCTCTTTACCAAGCAAACCAGAAAACTCTGCCTTGCCTGGAATCTCTTCCAGTGCGTAAGCAGATCCTGATGTAAAAATGACGACTAAGGCCGCAGTTATGGCTCTTAACATTTACTTCCCACTCCTTGTTCTCGAGGCAATCGAGAGGTCCCATCCTACGGACGAACGGGGGGCGAGTAAATTTTTAGATCGGTAATTTTTTTAAGAAAAAATGATGGTTATTCGATCACGCAAAGCGGGGCGCCGCTATCAACCGCATCGCCCACAGAACCGAAGATTTCCTGAATGGTTCCATCTTTCGGGGCTTTAAGCTCGTTTTCCATCTTCATGGCCTCTACAACCACCACACCTTGGCCTTTTTTCACTTCATCGCCAGGTTGCACGAGGTGCGCGACCAATTTACCAGGCATTGGCGATTTTACTGTAATTGGGCCGTCTGCGCCGCCCGATGCCTCAAGCGCCTTGCGAAGGCTGACCTTACGCATGTCGAGCATTTCCACCTGGACCTGCTCACCGCGCACGAGAAAGTTCTCGCCGCCTTCTTCCAGAGCTTCCGATTGTATTTGATAGGCCTGTCCCCCAACCAACATATTAAGCGTGGAGTGCCCGAGCTGCTCGGCATCGATTTCAAAAGTACGGTCTTCAATGACCACTTCAAAGCGGCCCGCCGATAATTCGCGAACGGAGACCTCTCGCTGCTCTTCACCTAAAAAAGCTACGTAGCGCATCACACACCTCCCCGTCGCCAGTCCATGGTTCGCCAACGCGAGCCCGAACCTTTCCCAGTACCGCTGGAGTTTTCGCGGCTCTTCTTTTGATCTCGAAGCAAGGTTTGAATGGCTGCCGCCGCAATGGCCATATCTTGAATCTCTGAATCCACTTCTGGGGCCTCTTGCTCAAGCGCCACTGCGCAGCTACCCGTGTGATAATCACCCGAAACAAAGGGCTCAAAGTCGAGGAGATCACGCAAAAAAGCGGTATTCGTGGTGATGCCTTTCACCGCCGTTTCCATAAGGGCTTGTCGTAAACGGAGCCTTGCCTGCTCGCGGTCTTCTCCCCAAACCACCACCTTGGCAATCATCGGGTCATAATAGCGAGAAACTTCGTAGCCTGAGCGCACACCGCAATCGACGCGAAGTCCGGGCCAGTTTGGAAAAACCAGCTCATCAATCATACCTGGGCAAGGCATAAAGTTTTGATTCGGGTCTTCGGCGTAAATTCGCGCTTCCATCGCGTGGCCGCGTCGCTCTATCTCTTCTTGTTTCCAAGGAAGCGGCTCGCCTTGAGCCACCATAATTTGGGCCCGAACCAAATCGATACCGCAGCAAAGCTCCGTCACCGGGTGCTCCACCTGCAATCGGGTGTTCATTTCCAGAAAATAGAAATTGCGGTCTTTGTCCATCAAGAACTCAACGGTTCCCGCACCCACATAATCCACCGCATCCGCTGCGCGGCAGGCCACTTCACCCATCTGCTGGCGAACTTCTTCGGTGACCAGCATCGATGGCGTTTCTTCGATAATTTTCTGGTGACGTCGCTGCATAGAGCATTCGCGTTCGCCAAGCCAAAGCGCTTTACCGTCTGGTCCACTGAGAACTTGAATTTCAATGTGGCGCGGCTCAATCACAGCCTTTTCGATGTAGACAGTATCGTCGCCGAAAGAGTTTCTAGCTTCACTCGAAGCCGCCCGAAACGCTCCGGGTAAAGATTCCGCGTCAGCTACAAGGCGCATGCCTTTGCCGCCGCCTCCCGCTGCTGCCTTGAGCATGATGGGGTAGCCCATCTCACCGGCAATTTTGAGTGCTTCTTCTTCTGTTGGAATCGCACCGTCGCTTCCGGGCACACATGGAACGCCCGCAGCGACCATTTTTTCACGGGCAGCCGTTTTGGAGCCCATGACTTTCATGGCTTCAGCTGATGGTCCGATGAAAGCAATGCCCGCTTCAATGCACGCGTTGGCAAACTCGCCGTTCTCGCTCAGAAATCCATAACCTGGGTGAATCGCATCCACACCTGCATCTTTAGCGACCTGCAAGATTCGCTCGGAGACCAGATAGCTCTCAGAGGAGGGGGCAGGACCCACATGATAAGCTTCGTCTGCGACCAAAACATGGGGGGCTGAGCGGTCGGCATCGGAGTAAACCGCAACCGGAGAAATACCCATTTCTTTTAATGTACGGGCGACGCGAACCGCAATCTCACCGCGGTTGGCGATAAGTACTTTCTTAAATTTTTTCTTCGTTTCAGTCATTAGAGCGGAATGTTCCCATGCTTCTTCGGTGGGTTGGACTGACGCTTGTCTTTAAGGAGGTCAAAAGACTGCACGAGCCGAGAGCGAAGGTTCTCTGGCAAAATCACTTCATCAATATAGCCAAGTTCTGCCGCCTTCATGGGGTTCGCAAAAGTTCGGCGGTATTCGTCCACCAGCTCTTTTTGCTTTTCAGCTGGGTTTTCGCTTTCAGCAATCTGGCGCTTGAAAATAATATTGACCGCACCGTCTGGACCCATCACGGCAATTTCTGCACTCGGGAAAGCCAAATTGATATCGGCGCGAATGTGCTTGGATGCCATCACATCGTACGCACCGCCGTAGGCTTTGCGGGTAATGACCGTAACCTTTGGAACGGTGGCTTCGGCAAAGGCATAAAGTAGCTTCGCTCCATGCTTGATGATGCCCCCGTGTTCTTGATCAAGGCCGGGTAAGAAACCTGGAACATCAACAAATGTAAGAATCGGAATATTGAAGCAGTCACAGAAGCGGACAAAACGCGCGGCTTTAACAGATGCGCTGATGTCTAAACAACCCGCCAGTACCATGGGCTGGTTGGCGACAATCCCAACACTCTTGCCATCGATACGCGCGAAACCAACCACCATATTTTGTGCATAGGCTTCGGCTACTTCGAAAAACTCACCATCATCAACAACAGGAGAGATGATGTCCTTGATGTCGTAAGGCTTGTTTGGATTTTCAGGGATTACATCCGCAAGCTCTGGTGTTTTACGACCAGCGTCGTCCGTCGATGCAACCTCTGGTGGATCTTCTGAGTTGTTGGATGGAATGTAGCTTAAGAGCTGGCGAACCTGCTCTAGGCTTGCTGTATCGTTGGGTGCTGAGAATTGTGCGACGCCGCTCTTGGCATTGTGGCTAGACGCTCCGCCAAGTTCCTCTTTGGTTACATCTTCGTGGGTGACGGTTTTAATAACGTCGGGTCCAGTAATAAACATATAGCTTGTATCTTGAACCATAAAGATGAAGTCGGTGATGGCGGGAGAGTAAACCGCGCCGCCGGCACAGGGCCCCATGATGCAGGAAAGCTGAGGTACCACACCACTTGCCAATACGTTTTTCAAAAAGATATCGGCATAACCTGCAAGTGAATCGACGCCTTCTTGAATCCGGGCACCGCCAGAGTCGGCCAGACCAATCACAGGCGCACCGACTTCCATAGCCATGTCCATGATCTTACAAATCTTCTCTGCATGGGCACCGCTTAACGAGCCGCCAAACACAGTGAAGTCCTGAGCGTAAACAAAGATTTTTCGCCCATCGATTTTTCCGTAACCCGTGACCACACCGTCACCGAGATGTTTTTGCTTTTCCATCCCAAAATCGGAACAGCGGTGAGTCTTGAACTTGTCCATTTCGACAAAGCTGCCGGGATCAAGAAGAGCTTCAATTCGCTCGCGAGCGGTAAGCTTACCTTGCTTGTGTTGTTTTGCGATTCGGGCTTCGCCGCCGCCTTGCTCGGCTTTCTCATTGAGCGCCGCTAATTCTTGCATGTCCATGAACAACTCCTAAGGCACTAGAGAGCATGCCCCAAGCAAGCCCTCTTACACGGATCCCTCTAAATGCACACGTGGACTGAGTCAACACCACGAACACAGAGATAGACCCTTAAGTCTTTGAATTTAATTAGGAAACTGTAAGAGCCTGTAATCCTCAGGCTCAAACAATCAATTTAAGAGGCTTGAATCAGGCGATTCTAAAGGATTGACCACGGCCTTCGCGGTAACCTTCAACATGGCCCGCTTCAATCAGATCGTTAAGCTCACGCCGAGCGGCTGCCCGGGTAAGTGCTGTCGCGTCCTGAAGACCCTGCAGGCTTGATGAGCAAACCCCTCCAAGATGGGTCAAAATGCTGTGGTGTGCGGAAGTTAAGTTCTCATCCCAAAGAATCAGTGGGGTGATGCTCGCACTGTTCTTGGGTAAC